>JAGLGJ010000006.1 GCA_023144075.1 Candidatus Bathyarchaeota archaeon
CTCGTTGGATTGCTCTCCCATAACGAAGACACAGTTTTTTCATCAATATAGAAAACTAGGTATTTGCATGAGATTCGAATATTTTTTACAGCAGGTAGATTAAGTTAGATAAGTAATGTTTACTAGTAGAGTAATATGATTAGACAAGGTGAAAAGCCCCCTGATTTTACTTTAGATTCAGATGATGGTAAGAAGATCTCTCTGAGTGATTTCCGAGGAAAGAATATAGTACTATATTTCTACCCAAAAGATGGAACTCCAGGTTGCACTCAAGAGGCTATCGAATTTCAAAATCTAAATAGAAAATTTGGGAATATAAATACTGTAATATTAGGGATTAGCAAGGACAGCATGGAATCTCATCGAAAATTTAAGGAAAAAAACAATTTACACTTTTGAGTGATCCAAAAGCGAAAGTTCAAAAATTATATTACATTTGGAAAGAGAAGAGCCTGTATGGTAAGAAGTTTATGGGTAATGAGCGAAGTACTTTTCTAATCAATGAAAAAGGTCTCGTAGAAAAAATTTATAGAAAAGTAAAGATGAAAGGCCATGCAGAGGCTTGTCTTCTAGAGTTAAAACCAAGTAAATAATAGATTATGTTTGCTCTTTTTTTATTGAAGAGATTTTCAAATATCCGAATTGGTTTTCGTTAATTCTTGAAATTTCATAGTTGAAGTGCTTTTTTTACGATATTGAGTGGCTCTAAGTCTAAGAAATTGTATTGCTAACATTAATCGAATTAATGAAAACAACTTAAGTTAACGGATTTCAAGCGTTTAATCACTATAGTACACCATTTCCTAACAATAGGGAAAGTACAAAGCTTTCAGGGGAAAAAATTGTCAAAAGTCTTGAAAACTGGAATACTGTTATCCATTTTATTAATACAATTTCCCCTAATTATTCCAAATATTATCCCTGCCGTTCTCGCAACTTCAAATGATGATTCTAGTCAGACCATGGGTGAACAATCAATCATTGTCTTGCTAGTGGAGTTCAAGGACCTTCAACACAAGAAGAGCAAGAAAGAAATTTCAAAAGTTATCCTTGAAAATTTGAATAAATACGTTACAGAAATATCTTATAATAAAACATGGATTACTGGTGATATTACTAACTGGATTGAACTTCCATACGAACTCTCCTTTTATGGCCGCGACTTTGCTTTAGGTGTTGATGTTGAATCAAGGAGACTCTTTTCTGATGCCGTACATGCGGTCGATGATTCGATTAATTTCAAAAAATATAAGCACGTAGTGATTGTCCATGCTGGTTATGGCCAAGAGACTTCTGGAAAATTAAGTGATCTATGGTCTGCATATTATATTTGCAGGCCGCCAGTGTATGCAGATGGACTGATTTTAACGAAAGTAACGGTTGTCCCTGAAGATCAAGCTGAAGGTAAGAATACTTTGGGAGTCTACGCTCATGAATTTATGCACAGCCTCGGATTACCTGATCTGTATCCAGCTAAAGGATTGAAAAAGAAACATTTGGATATGTACGATGTAATGGATGGAGGATTCAAGAACGGTAAATCTCCAGGCGGATCCAGTCCATCACATCCAGGCGCATGGAGCAAACTTCTACTGGAATGGCCAGTGAAGACCAGAATGATATATCCTGGCTCTATAGAAAATGTCACAATATGGCCTTTAGAAGATAAGTCAGACAAAATTCAAGCAGTAATTCTTCCATCATCAAATGGTCGATACTATTTGGTGGAAGTTCGACAAAAATCTGGATTTGACAAGTATCTTCCTGAGTCAGGAGTACTCATAACATTAGTGAATGAAAAGCTGCCACCGCAATCTGGTATGGTTAGAGTTATCGATGCTAACCCATCTACATTGGATTTGACAGATACTACATTCCAAGTTGGTGAAACTTACCAAGATTCATCAAAACTGATTAAGATTTCAATAATATCTGGAAGTGAAGGATTTACGATTCTTGTTGATAGACGGCTTTCTCAGGATGTTTCCTAAGAAAGGTGGATTTTAAAATATGTAGTGGTCCCGCGGGCCGGAGTTTCATAGGCAAAAACCTATTTTGAATTCGCCGAGCACTTGCTCTCCAGCGACGCTCCGGTATCCATTGTTAGCCTGATAGGCTAGATGGCCGCACCATGGGTACAGCTCTACAGCATCTCCTCACGTTATTGACGTGATCGGAAGCTCTACCAAGCTGAGCTTACGGGATGCTAACCGACATCTTACCGCGGGATCCGCGGGACCCCGATTTCACTCAAACATGAATTCAAATAAATGTCTTACGTTATGTTCAGCCAATAACATGCCAATGGGGAACAGACTTATTCAGGGTCGAAAACTATCTGTTCCTGAATGTACGATTCTCCATCGATCTCTACTAACTTTAGATATGAAGCCATTTGAAATTTACCTCCAAATTATTGGTGCCCCATAAGTTGTGCAATAATATAATGATTTAGGCTTAAAGGATCCATAATAGGCGGATGAAGTCAAAATAGGTTTTTGATATCTGTTCACGCCAAGCTGTTGAAGTGGATCATCTATTCTATAGATTCTCGGAAATCTAAGCTGTTGGTAAGGCCAGCGACTCTTTCTCCAATAGAATGGATCATAATAGCTCATTATAGTCACCTAATCTAACTAGATTTTCTCCTCTTTATATTTTTTCTATTTTGAAGATTTTAAATATGGATAAATCATCAACCATGGATAGCTTGTGCCTTCAATTTGAAATAGTTAAATTGTCTAAATTTAGTTCTGAAACAATGCTTTAAACATCATTCCAAATCCAGTATGAGATTGTGATTTGAAAATGAAGATGGCGATATCGTACTTAGAAGGCTGGCGATTCAGTTCGAAATGTAGGAATCATGAGATAATATCTGACCAGCCTACGGAAGAAGATGGGCAAGATACGGGGATGACTCCGGTCGAGATATTCATCTCATCGATAGGATGCTGCATGGGTGTCTACGCGAAAATGTTCTGTGATCGACATAAAATTCCTATGGAAGGCATGAACATTGTTTTGGAATGGAATACGGTGAAGAACCCCTCAAGAGTTGGTGAGCTTCAAGTAAAAATTCTGTTCAAAAAAAATATTGACCCTGAGTTTCAACAAGGTATCGTTAGAATGGTTAAACATTGTACAGTGCATAATACAATTAATAATCCACCCGTGATCAATGTTTCTATATCTGTTTCTGAATTGGATTAGTTAATAGTAGATTTGGATAACAGTTAATTCTAACGTACTACTTTCTCTATTTGCAGTTCAAGAATGTCAGTGGCACCAGCACGTTTGAGTCTTGGAATCAGATTAACAATCTGGTCTTCGGCTACAGCAACCTCAACAGCATATCCGCCCTTAGGTCCATCATAAAGCTTAGAGATAGTTGGGCTTTTCATAGAGGGAAGGGCATTCATTACTCTATTCATAGAATCTTCAGTAACATTCATTTTCAGAAGTCGAAGACACTTGCCATCTCTAGCTCCTTGAATGAGTGAACACAAGCCTTCTATTTTCTCTTTCTTCCAAGAATCCTTTATACTATTTTTATTAACGATCACTCGGGCTGTTGATTCGAACAGTTTATGAATAATTGCCCAGCCGTTTTCTTTTAAAGTAGCCCCGGTTTCAGTGCAATCGACTATTAGGTCTGCAACTTCAATAAAGGTCTCCGTTGCACCGTACGAGCGTATGAACCTATATGGCAATTTTGGTAAATGTGTGGTAAACAGATTTCTAGTAAGATTCTCGTATTCTGAAGCAACGACAATCTTTTCTTTCTTTTCCTTTTGAATTATCTCTTCGAATTTTGAAAAAACTTTAGAACCAAGATTTTCGTCAAGTCCATGTCTTTGTGGAACCGCTGCTATGACATTGACTTTTCCAATTTTAAGATCTGCTAATTCTTCAACGTCAGCTTTTGGCTCAAGAATCCAGTCGAGACCAGTGATGCCAAGATCATATCTGCCTTGTTCAACCAAGAGACTGATGTTTTGAGCACGATGAATCCTCAGTTCTAACTCTTGGTCTCTCGATTCAGCTCTATATGAGCGCTCACCTCTAATGATGATGTTGTATCCTGATCGGTCCAGTAGGGATTTAACAGAATTCCAAAGATGTCCTTTTGGCAGGGCCATTCTCAGAATAGACATATTATGATCACGTTATGCTTCTAGATTCTTAGTTTAATCATCTATTTATTATTTGAAGATCTTGCTTTGATTCAAAGAAGACATTGCATGTTTATATTGTAAATAGTATGGGCTTCATGATGTTATCTTGATATTGAATAGATATGAGTTGAACTACATAGATTGGTGTGACAATAACCATATTCAGAAGTGAATAGATCTTTGCCGATTGATGATTTCGAGACACATGTTATAAATGCTCTTAGAAAAAAGAAAAAAGTGAAATTACCAACAAATAATCTTGTGCGTGCCGCCGTCTTAGTTCCTCTAATGAAGAACTCAGGATATCATTCCTTACTCTTTACAAAAAGGCAGAAAGAATTGAAAAATCATCCGGGCCAAATATCTTTTCCTGGAGGTTTGTTCGAAGAATCAGACATAGATCTAAAAGGAACTATCTTGCGAGAAGCGTGGGAAGAACTCGGTATAATAAAGAGCGATATTACTATTCTTGGAGAGTTAGACGACTACGCAAGTAGCACTGGTTATTTGATATCTCCTTTTGTTGGAACAATTCCTTATCCATATAATTTCAAAATAAACAGAAACGAAGTCAGTGACATAATAATTGCTCCTCTTGAGGAACTCAAAAGATCTCCAAAGATTGGATATGTAATAAAGAATTCTAAACCAGATCCTGTATATTATTATGAACTTCCTGATCATGTAGTTTGGGGAGCTACTGCTAGAATAATAAAAAATTTTATCGAAATATTGTCTAACTGAAATGAAAATTATTTTTTTTAAGAGTATTAATGTATATTTTAATCGATTAATCATAAGGAGATATGTTAATATCCATCGACTCGGACTCGAGTTTAATAAATCGATTTATCAAATAAATAACAAAATTATGCATATAGTGAACACATCACCTAGTATTTTCACGTCGATTTATACGTATGTCTTTCCAATGAGGGTCTTACCCAAATGGTCATTGAAAAAAGTTTCAAGCTTGTTACCGATTATAACCCCAAGGGAGATCAACCCAGAGCTATTAGGATGTTATCTGAAGGTGTAAATCAAGGACTGGAAAGACAAACATTAAACGGAGCTACAGGGACAGGAAAAACCTTTGTTATAGCACATTTGATACTGAACACTCAAAGGCCGACACTTGTCATATCTCATAATAAAACTTTAGCGGCACAACTCTATACAGAATTTAAAACTTTTTTCCCCGAAAACGCTGTAGAATATTTTGTAAGCTATTATGATTATTACCAGCCTGAAGCTTATGTTCCAAAAACTGATACCTACATCGCTAAAGAGACATCGATTAACGAGGAGATCGATAGGCTTAGACATTCATCAACACAGTCGCTTTTATCACGAAAAGACGTAATAGTCGTTGCAAGTTCATCATGTCTATATGGATTGGGGTCTCCACAAGAATATCTAAAAACCGTATTACGGCTTCATAAAAACCAAATAATTGGACGAAATGAAATCCTAAAAAAACTAGTAGATATGCAATATGAACGAAATGACACGGCACTAAGTAGAGGGCGCTTCAGGGCTAGAGGAAATGTAATCGAAGTCTGCCCAATCAATCAAGAGACAGTATTAAGATTTTTACTTAATGAAGATAATATAGAGGAGATTCTTGAGCTTGACCCAATTACAGGAATTGAGAAAGGATTCAAGGAATCTGCATTCATTTTTCCAGCTAAACATTTTGTAACCCCCAAAGATGAACTTGCAACGGCAATCAAATCAATCAAATCTGAGCTTCAAGTAAGATTGGAAGAATTAAATGCTGAAGATAAGCTACTTGAAGCACAACGGCTTGAGCAGAGAACCAAATATGACTTGGAAATGATAGAGCAGATCGGATACTGTTCTGGGATCGAGAATTATTCTAGACACTTTGATGGACGTGAAGAAGGAGAACCTCCTCACACTTTACTCGATTATTTCCCTAAAGATTTCTTAACAATAATAGATGAGTCTCATGTTACTATACCTCAACTGGAGGGTATGTATGGTGGCGATACTTCTAGAAAGGAGACTTTGATTGATCATGGGTTCAGACTAAAATCAGCTAAAGATAATAGGCCATTATCCTTCAAGGAACTCAATGCAAAGATTGGCCTAGTCATATACATGTCTGCCACACCTTCATCATATGAAATCAAGATCAGCAAACGAATAGTTGAACAGATCATTAGACCAACTGGACTCGTGGATCCTGAAGTAATAGTCAGACCAGCAAAAGGTCAAGTTCAAAACCTCATTAATGAGATTAAAAATCGAATACAGAAGAAAGAGAAATGTCTGGTCACGACACTGACGAAAAAGATGGCTGAAAACCTATCTGAATTTCTACAAGAGACCGGTATAAACGTACATTATTTACATTCTGAGATTGACACTCTTGACAGAGTTGAAATTCTCAAAGATCTTCGCCTAGGTGTATATGATGCTATTATTGGCGTCAACCTTCTTAGAGAAGGACTTGACCTCCCAGAAGTATCACTTGTTGCCATTCTAGATGCTGATAGTGAAGGTTTTCTCCGCTCTGGGACTTCCTTAATACAGACTATTGGTCGAGCCTCCAGAAATGCATCTGGCCAAGTAATCATGTATGCAGATACTATGACTGGATCTATGAGAAAAGCTATAGATGAGACTCAGCGGAGGCGTGCGATCCAGTTGGAATATAATCGAAAATATGGTATCGTCCCCGAGACAATAAGAAAAGAAGTTAAGACAATATTGGCAATGTCAATGCAACGCGAGCCAACTAATTTAATCACTCAAAGATTGAGTGCTCCCAAGAAAAAGTATAGATCAAGACACGAGCTCTCAGCCATAATAGCAGGATTAGAGGAAGAGATGTTCGAGTCAGCGAGAAAATTAGAATTTGAAAAAGCCGCTATGATAAGAGATCAAATTCGAATACTTCAAAGTGGTGAAAAGGCTTAACTGGTAACATAATTGTAAAGGGAGCCAGACAAAACAACCTCAAAAATGTCACAGTAGAAATTCCTAGGAATCGTATTGTTGTAATAACTGGATTAAGTGGGTCTGGAAAATCTTCCCTGGCATTTGATACAATATATGCGGAGGGCCAGCGCCGCTATATAGAATCACTCTCAGCATACGCAAGACAATTTCTCGGTCAACTTAACAAGCCTGACGTAGACTACATAGAAAATCTCTCGCCCGCCATAGCAATTGAACAAAGAACTGCTAGTGCTAATCCTAGATCAACCGTTGCCACAGCAACAGAGATCCATGATTATCTCAGACTTTTATTTGCAAGAATTGGAATTCCACATTGCCACATCTGCGGTAGAAGAATCGCCAAGCAGACAGTCGAACAAATAGTAGATTCTCTATTGAGCCAATGTAATCAACAAACAGTTAAAATTCTTGCACCTATTGTGCGAGGAAGGAAAGGGGAGTACAAAGATCTACTTGGAGATCTAAAACTCAAAGGTTTCATTATGGCACGAGTTGATGGAAGAGAAGTAAAAACCGAACAGCAAATCAAACTTGAAAGGTATAAGAAACATACTATAGAGGCTGTTGTCGACAGTGTCAAATTGACAAAGCGCGAGAAATCTAGAATTGCGGAGTCGATCCAAACCGCGATAGAACTCTCTGGAGGTATTGTAGTTATTGAAACTAAAAGTTCAGAGCTTGCGTACAGTGAGAAACTCGCATGCCCCAAATGTGGAGTTAGCATAGAAGAACTTGAACCTAGAACATTCTCTTTCAATAGTCCATACGGTGCTTGCGATGAATGTACTGGTCTCGGTGTCAAGATACGGATAGCCCCGGAATTAGTCCTTCCAGATAAAGATAGATCCATCTCGGAGGGTGCGATCAAACCATTCTTCGGTCCTGTTGATGGATGGATACTCTCTCAATTCAGACCGATCGCGAGAAGACACGGGATAGAATTTAACAAACCAGTTAAAAATTTCACGAAGAGACAACTCAACATTATCCTATATGGTACTCCAACTGAGAAATGGGGTCAATCCTTCGAAGGTATAGTCAATATGCTTGAAAGAAGGTATAGAGAAACTCGCTCAGATTCTATGAAAGAATGGTACCGGAAATTCATGAGTGAAAGTCTCTGTCCTAAATGTAAAGGAGCCCGACTTAAACCACAATCTCTTGCTGTTAAGATAGTTGGAAAATCCATTGCTGAATTAACAAAGATGTCAATTACTGATGCAATCAACTATCTTTCCACTCTAAATCTTAAAGACAGAGAGAAATTCATTGCATCAAGAATATTGAAAGAACTCAATCAAAGACTTAGGTTCCTAAATGATGTTGGTCTAGGATATCTTACTCTTGATAGAAGAATGAGTTCCCTGTCAGGAGGAGAAGCCCAGAGGACTCAGTTGGCAACTCAGATAGGCTCAGGTCTAACAGGTGTTCTTTATGTTTTGGACGAACCCAGTATCGGGCTACACCAAAAAGATAACAGACGTCTACTGAGAACTCTTAGAAAAATGAGGGATTTAGGAAATACAATACTCGTTGTAGAACATGATGAAGAGACAATCCTAGAATCAGATTACGTGATTGATCTGGGCCCGGGAGCTGGGAGACATGGAGGCCATATTGTGGCTACCGGTACACCAGAACAGATAATGAAAAACAGTCAATCTCTTACTGGGAAATATTTGAGACATCAACTGACAATCCCAATCCCTTCCATAAGGCGTAATGGAAACGGCAAATCACTGACTGTATTGCAGGCATCCGAAAACAATCTAAAGAACCTTAATGTCACAATACCTCTGGGTACATTCATCTGCATTACAGGAGTTTCAGGATCAGGAAAGAGCACTTTCCTGAATGAGGTCCTATACAAGGCACTAGCAAACAAACTTTATAATTCGAAAGAAAAAGCTGGATCTCACAAAGCAATCCAAGGAATAGAAAATATTGACAAAGTGATAATAATTGATCAGTCTCCAATTGGAAGAACCCCTCGCAGCAATCCCGCTACATATATAGGCCTATTTACGCCAATCAGAGAATTATTCTCAAGACTTCCAGAGTCAAGAATACGGGGATATAAACTTGGAAGGTTCAGTTTCAATGTTAGAGGAGGAAGATGTGAAGCTTGTCAGGGCGCTGGCACAATAACGATAGAAATGCATTTTCTACCAGATATTCACATTCCTTGTCAAGTCTGCAAAGGAAAAAGGTATGGTAGAGAAACTCTTGAAATTAAGTACAAGGGAAAATCCATATCCGATGTACTGGAAATGACGGTCGATGAGGCATTAGAGTTCTTCTCAGCTATACCCCAGATCGCCAGAAAACTCAAGACTATAGTGGATGTCGGCTTAGGTTATATCGCTTTAGGGCAAAGCGCAACAACACTTTCGGGTGGAGAAGCCCAAAGGGTAAAATTAAGTTCTGAATTGGCAAAGAGAAGCACAGGAAAAACATTATACCTGCTAGATGAGCCGACGACAGGATTGCATTATGCCGATGTTGAGAAACTATTGAATGTTCTACAAAGATTAGTTGATGCTGGAAACACAGTCTTAGTAATTGAACACAATCTAGAAGTTGTCAAAGCTGCAGACTACATCATAGATTTAGGTCCTGAAGGTGGTGAAGAGGGAGGATATCTTATAGCTTCATGTACTCCAGAAGAATTGACAAGAATTAAGAGATCTTATACGGGCCAATACCTTAAAAAAATAATTCAACAAGACCTTTTGCAAAGAGGAGAATGGGAAAAACTTCAGCAATTTGACTGAGCTCTAAACCAAATATCGATTCAACAAGTTAGTAAACGTGAATACTTTCAGCGCACGCCATTCCTTGATATAATCTAATTTCTTATGAACTAGACTTTTGAGATCGTACCATGTTCTCTCTTCGAATGACATTATCATAGTTTTTATATCCAAGGATTTTCTCGATTTGATCAGAACTCTTTCCTTTGATTCTCTCTAATTCTTCAGATGAATAATCGACAATTCCCTTAGCGATCTCTTGCTCTTCATGAATCAATAAGACTATATCTCCAGGACTAAATTTACCTTCCAGCTGAGTTATCCCAGATGGTAATAGGCTTCCCCCTTTCTGTAGTGCATATTTAGCTCCCTGATCAATTATTATTGTTCCATGACTTTTTGAAAATCTTATCCATCTCTCTTTATTTGTGTAACCTGTTTTTGATGCTCTGAATAATGTACCAAGTGCCTCGCCTTTGATGATCCTTGTTAAAATTCTTTTTTCCCATGCATTAGCTATTATCATATTACATTTGGATTCCATAGCGATTTTTGCAGCCTCGATCTTAGTTTTCATGCCACCTTTAGTTCTCCAAGAGCCGGCTTTTCCGCCAAAACTCTCAATTTCAGGTGATATTTCTGTTATTTCAGGAATGAGTTTTGCATCTTTGTGTCTTGGATTTTTATCATAAAGTCCATGTACATCTGTCAATAAGACAAGTAATTCAGCATCGACTTTGGCCGCTACCAAGGCTGAGAGTTTGTCGTTATCACCAAATGTTGCTTCAATCTCATGAACTGAGATCGGGTCATTCTCGTTTATTATCGGAATTGCTCCATATTTAGCAAGAATGGCCATGGAGTTCCGTAGATTAAGGTATGTTCTCCTGTTTGAAAAAGCTTCATAGGTTAAGAGTAACTGTGCAACTTTCAAATTGTATTTTCTGAAGACACTTCGCCAAGTCTCAATAAGTATGCTCTGGCCAATGGCTGCGGCGCCTTGTCTAGTTGGTATGTCTCTTGGCATTACTTTTAATTTGAGTTCTTTGACTCCTGAACCTATTGCACCTGAACTAACAATGATTATTTGTTTTTCTGTTTTTATTAATTCATTGATTTGTCTGGCAATACTATCCATGTACTTTTTATCAAGATGCCCGTCTGCTTTTGTGAGGACTGAGGTTCCAATCTTAACTACTATCCTCTTTACACTTTGAAAGTCTCTATTCAAATCGCCACTCTCTGATTTCTCAGCTATTTTTAGTAGAGTTCCAAGTCTTATCTTGGGATTTATGTGTGAACTGTTTTGCATTCTTTCCTGTATATGAGGAAACGATTTGCCCTTTTCCTAAGATAATGTATTTGTAACTTACTAGTCCCTCCAGGCCCATGGGTCCTCTTGCATGTATCTTCTCTGTACTGATTCCTACCTCTGCACCGAATCCAAATCTATAGCCATCACTAAATCTTGTTGATGCATTATGTAGAACTACTGCTGAATCAACTTCGTTAAGAAATTTCTGCGCTCTATTTTTGTTTTTAGTTATTATGCCATCCGTATGATGAGATCCGAAATAGTTTATGTGATCAATCGCTTCTTGCAGTGACTCTACAATTTTTATCGAAAGAATGAGGTCAAGATATTCTGTTTGCCAATCTTTTTCAGATGCTTTCTTGATTTCTGGAAGAATTTCTCTGGTTTTAGTACCGCCTCTAAGTTCAACTTTTGCCTCCTCATATTTCTGCGCAATCTGAGGTAAGAATTGTTTAGCAATATCTTTGTGAACGAGAAGTGTCTCCATTGCATTGCATACGGCTGGATATTGGACCTTTGCATCATAGCATATTTCGACTGCCATATTGAGATCTGCATCTTTATCGACATATTCATGACATATGCCTTCTGTATGGCCTAGAACAGGAATCTTGCTATTTTCTTTTATGAATTTGACAAGTGAGCTTGATCCCCGAGGAATTAATAGGTCGACATATTCGTCTAGTTCGAGTAATTTCTTGACATCTTCTCTTGTATCAATTAACTGTACAGAATCTTTAGGTATTATATTAGACTCAAAAATTTTTTCCCTGATTAGCTCTGATAAAAATTGATTGGTCTTATTCGCTTCTGAACCACCTTTTAATATCACAGCGTTTCCAGATTTCAAACATAAGCTAGATATCTGAACCAGAGCGTCGGGTCTTGATTCGAAAATTGCACCAATAACGCCTATCGAGCAGCTCACTTTAAAAAGCTCTAATCCTTGATCCATTTCTATTGAAAACAGAGTCTTTCCAACAGGATCGTCAAGATCAGCCAGTGATTGCAATCCTTTAATGATATCATCAATTTTCGAGTCATTTAGTTTGAGTCTTTTTAGTAAAGAGGATTGCAGACCATCCCTGGTTGCTGCATTGACATCAGATCCATTTATTTCTTGAAGTTTGAGTCTGGCACTATCGATTTCTTTCGCAATTTCCAAAATAGCGTGATTCTTCGAATCCGTATTGACGTTACTCATTTTCAGGGCTGCTATTCTTGCACGCCTTGCAATCTCTAATATTTTCAAACCGAGATCGCCTACAAATTTAGCACATTTACTGAGATGATCACCAATGGTTTAAGATTGTCGATTGTTTTCTGAGTGTTCCATAGCTTTCGTTGGCTATTTTGTACATAATATTTTGATTAAGATAATAATGTATATGGCGGATGGTAACGATGAACAACTGTAATAAGTGCAGTAATTTCGGTTATTTTCCATTCATTTGAAACCTTACCCGTATTTATCCAATAAACGCCATTGTAAACTCCATAATTACTTACTAAACTCCATGAACAAGTAACAAGAGCATTCGATTCTTCGATTTCTATTTTCCAAGGAAAAGCAGTAAAAGTAAGTCTGTTATTCATTGAAAAGATGCTACTGTAAAGATTCGTCAACTCTTTTATGCCTGAAAATTCCTGATTGAAAGTCTTATCAATGAATTGGCCCTCTTCATCAAATAATGAGATAATATTCTCAGTAGACCTTTTGTTCATGGCATTAACATATTCTCTAATTAATTTTCGAATAAAATATTCAGAATCAATGGAATTGTCATTTGTTGCATTTATCGTCATAATTAGTGGTGAAGTTAAAAGTATCATGAAAACTGATGATGCTAAAATTCTTCTAATGAAAAATCTTTCGCTAGTCAAAATTATCGTCCTCCACGGTTATAGTGGGTGCGCGTAAAAACATTTTGCATGCTGAATTAGAACGGCTCGATAAACCATTCCCTTATTAAGAATTAGTGGGCCGGGGGAGATTTGAACTCCCGACCTTGCGGCCTTTTTAGGTTTCCGCGTGTAAGGCGGACGTTCTAGCCCAGCTGAACTACCGACCCAATCTCATCTTTGTTAATACCCTTGTGTTGATATAGGTTTCTCGTTAATATTTTAAATTCTCTTTCCATTGGGATTGGCAAGTCTGACTAATCAAAAAGATAAACTATTATTATTACGTCCTATTCTTGAAAGACGGAGCATAAGAAATTTCATTAAAAGAATTGTTTCAAAAAATTTACACGAAATTAAATGGTTCTTCGTGAAAAGAATTTAAGATCTGTTCTGCAAAATCAGGTTTTGTACCAAAAAATTACTGAATATGGGATCCTAAAATGTCTGAACCACAGATCATAAGATTTGATATTTCTGAAATCAAAGCAGTTCTTTTTGATTTAGATGAAACTCTAATAGATTCTATCCAAGGTCATGCGGGAGCCCATAAAAGAGTATCCAAGATCATTATAGAATATTTGGAAAAGAGCAAAATCAAGATTGATAGTGGAGAGTTGATCTTGCAGATATCAAATCTAGACGATACAATGAATAAGAAATTTATTTACGATCGAGATAAGTGGTGGCCTGATCTTATTCATTCGGTTGCTCCGAAAATATCTATTTCTAAGGATCTGATAAAAGAACTTACAAAAGAATATTGGCAATCTTATGCGTTAAATGCAAAACCCTACACAGATACCATTCCAACTTTGAATTATCTCAAAAAGAATTACCTTCTAGGATTGATTTCAGACACAGATCATTTGTCCGGTATGAAACGATATAGAATAGATATTCAACCTTTCAAATATCTTTTTAATTTAACACTTGTTTCGGGTGAGGAGACGAAAGAGACTAAACCCAGCGCAGAACCGTTTTTGTATGCGGCAAAAAAATTGGGGAAAAATGTTAATGAATGTATATTTGTAGGAGACAAACCTTTTGCAGATATTGAAGGAGCTAAAAAAGCGGGAATGAAAACTATACTAATTTATAGACGTGATTGGGGTTATGAGATTGAAGCAGATTATACTATTAGATCGCTAAGTGAACTATGTGGGATTCTATAATCACATGCGCTAATTCTCAAGAGCTCTCATTTACGATTTAAAAATCATTTCGGTAGGAAATTTTGTAAATGGCTTACAACCTGAATCAGTTACGACGACGACGTTCTCCAATCTTACTCCAAAACGATTTGGGATATAGATGCCAGGCTCAATACTAAAGGTCATACCTGCCTCTAGCTTAGTACTGTTCGTCTCATGAATATACGGTGCCTCGTGAATATCTATCCCGATTCCATGTCCAGTCCTATGAATAAAATATTCGCCATATCCAGCCTCGTCAATTATCTTCCTTGCCGCTTTATCTATAGAACCAGCCGAAATGCCTGGACGAACATTGCTAATTGCTTCCTGATAAGCTCGTGAAACCAAATCATATATCTTTTTTATTTTTGAGGATACTTTTCCTATGCAAACTGTTCTAGTGATGTCTGAACAATAATAGTCAAATTTTGCTCCTAAATCGAAAATAATGCAATCGCCATTTTGGATTGTTCTTCTTCCTGTCAAGTGATGAGGGAATGAACTATTCGATCCTGAAGCTACAATAGTTTCAAAAGATGGGCCTTCAGAACCTCTTTTTCTCATTTCAAACTCCGCAAGTGCTGCTAATTCAAACTCTTTTTTTCCCTCCTTACATTCAGATATTATGGAGTCGAGAGCTTTCTCAGCAAATTTAGAAGCATTTTGTATAAATTTGATCTCATTTTCTGACTTACACATTCTTATATGATTTAGAAATTCTGATGTGTAAATGAATTCGACATTTGATATACTCTGCTGGAAAATCTTAAAATGTTTCACCAAAAGGCTGTCTGTGATTGCGATTTTTTGTTTCTGTATCTGAAGCTCTCGAACAATGTTTCCTAGTTGAGTTGTAATTTTTGAGTCATCAGACCAGGCTCTAACATTCTCTATCCATGACGTTTTCTTAACTTGCTCTTCATATAGTTTGGGCACGACAAACAAAGGATCTTCATCTATTGGTACAATGCATAGAAATAGGCGTTCAAGAGGAGAGGTCCAGACACCAGTCAAATAATACATATCCGCTGAAGGAGTAAGAAATATTGAACCGATGTCTCTTTGATTCATAAGGTTCTTTGTTTTCGTAAAGCGCTTTTTGAAGTCTTTTCGTTCAATCATTTTTTCTCATCTAGAATCAAATATTTTTTTCAAGACTTATCCTCTAATGTATCTGCTAAATATGAAAAATATCAATGATACTATTGATATTAGTACCAAAATGGGTGATGTAGCAAAGTAGAAATTATCTTTTCTATATGACCACCATATGATTGAAGGAATTCTCTCCATCGATGGAAGAAATTTGTATAGAAAAGGAAGCAATATCAGAAAAAATCCTAATATTACCAAGATTAACCCGATCAATGTTACTTCATGATATTCCTTTAACATTGAATTCGAGCCTCAAATTGCAGTTTAGAAATTCTTAAAATTTAAGATGTTAATGTCTTTGGTTGACCATATATTTATTCTCGTTAATGAAATGTATAAATTGCAAGTTATAATGGCAAAAAAATGAAAGAAATGGTGCGATCTTCCCAATCAGCTTTAGTACCAGTCAAAATTTCGGACATGACCTTCAACGAGACTCTAAATAAAAGTAAAATTTTTGTATTGGACTACTGGGGTGATTTGTGTAGTCCATGTAAAATGATAGCTCCAATAATTGACAAACTTGCAGAGGAATGTTCTGGTAGAGTTTTATTTGCTAAAGTAAATGTTGATGAAAATCCCAAAACGGCAAGTACGGAATTATGAGTATTCCTACTCTGCTTATTTTCAAATTCTCGAAATTAGTGGATACAATTGTAAGAAAAATTCCAAAACATCATATCGAAGCTATTATGAAGAAGCATGTATGAGAGTATATTTTTCAAGGAAAGAGTCGAAAATTTAAAAATTAAATATTAAACCACTTTTGAGTAGAATTGATTACACTCTAGTCATTAGATTTGAATGTTTATGACTGCTATTAGTTCTGTTTCAATAGAGAGAGGAAGAATTAACAGAATTCTAAATATTTTGTCAAAAGCCTACCCTAATGCTAAAGTTGCATTGCACTTCTCAAACCCTTTAGAAATGCTTGTTTCGACAATCCTTTCAGCCCAATGTAATGATGAAAGAGTAAATTTGGTAACAAAAGATCTTTTCAAGAAATATAAAACTCCTGAGGATTATGCAAAAAGTGAAATAAATGAACTTGAGGGTATGATTAGATCAACTGGATTCTATAGGTCTAAAACTAAAAACATAAGAAATGCTTGTCAAATTATTGTTGAAAAATTTGATTCGAAAGTTCCAAGAACAATGAATGAATTGACTAGCTTACCAGGTATAGGAAGGAAAACTGCTAACATAATTCTATCAAACTCCTATGGTGTGATTGAAGGAATAGCTGTAGATACTCACGTGGCAAGAGTGAGTAAAAGACTGGGATTGACTAATGCTAAAGAGCCAGACAAGATTGAACAAGATCTAATGAAATTAATTAAAAAAGAATTATGGGTTTCCTTTACATATCAAATGATAGAACATGGTAGACAAATATGCAGCGCGAGAAAACCAATCTGTAATCAATGTTTACTCAAGAGATTGTGTCCTTCAGTATTATCATTTGAATAGAGATCACAATCATGAGTCTAACCGATTATTATTCTAAAAGAAATTTCAAGCAAACAAGTGAACCATCAGGTGAGGTGAAACAGTCAAAGAAATCAAGTGGCATTTATGTTATTCAAAAGCATCAGGCAACTCATCTTCACTATGATCTTAGACTAGAGATGGAAGGTGTTTTGAAGAGTTGGGCTATTCCTAAAGAGCCGCCAATGCAACCTAATTTGAAAAGACTAGCTGTAGGAACAGAAGATCATCCTATAGAATATGCAAAATTTGAAGGTGTAATCCCTGAAGGAGGATACGGTGCGGGAAAAGTAGAGATATGGGATAAGGGTACTTTCATTCCAATTGAGCTAGATGACACAAAGATTATCATCTCAATAAAAGGTGAGAAACTAAAAGGAGATTATTGTCTCATTAAACTTCGACCAAAGATCGATCCAAAAAACTGGTTATTCTTCAAGAAGAAGATCAGCAAATAGAAATATTAGATTAAAAATGACATTGGACATACTTACATCAATCAAGTAATTCAGAAAAAAATATTGAGGTTTCTAAATGCCAAAAGTCAAAATAGACTGGGAAAAGTGTAATGGTAGTGCGGCATGTGTTGGAGTATGTCCAACTAACGTTTTCGAGATTCAAAATCTCAAGGATTATCCAGATTCTCCAAAAGCCGTTTCT
>JAGLGJ010000060.1 GCA_023144075.1 Candidatus Bathyarchaeota archaeon
ACATTAGAAAAATTTGTGAATAAATTGGGGAAAGAAGCGAAGATTATCTCCATTTCAGAAGATGAAGTAATGAAAGCATGTAAGCGGATATCCTATCCGGATAAAGGTGCCTTGGGAAAACTTGTTCGAAATCGATTAGATGAATCTTCTGAGAATGATATCCATCTACGTAGAGATACATTTGATATAACCTTTCTTCCACTGTGTGGTGATGCGTGGAAGCCCATTGCAGAGACATTATATGTCTTTGGTCAAGGCATGAAAGTAGCCATCGAGATAGCGGTCGCAGCGGTGGAAATTGGAAAAATAGGATCATCAACCAAGGTAATCTCGGTCGGAGGCACGGGGGAGGGTGCTGACACGGCTGTAGTTCTCCGGACTTCTACTCAGAAAGAATCTTTTGCAGGGAAACCTGAGAAACGACTTTCCATACAAGAAATCCTTGCGATGCCTATAGAGAAATGGTGATAGTGAACCATCGAATAGCACGCGCTATATTGTTATGATTTAACTAATGTTTCTAATCTTTTCCTCTCTTCTAATGATGGGAGGGTTTAATCCCATCTCTCTGAAAGCATCTGCTAAACCTTTTTGAACTTTTGCATATCCAATCCAATAATCATCGATTGGAAACCATACGAGAATCAACATCTTAACGCTTTTCTCAGTAAAATCATCCACTCTAATTACTGGTTCAGGATTTTTTAATGTCTCAGGAATTTCGTTAAGAATTCTTTTACATGCCTCCAATGTTTTGCTGAAATCTGACGAATAATCTACATTAAAGGTGATAGTAGCTCTTCGCGTATCTATTGAAAAATTCTGGATTATTGAGGTTCTCATTTTTGAATTAGGTATAATGACGAGTTCGCCACTCCATGATCGTATTTTAACTCCTGCAGCTCCAATGTCTACTACTTTTCCCCAAATATCTCCAATTGCGACCGAATCACCGATCTTGAAAGGTTGATAAATATATAACAATACTCCAGTCAATAAATCGCTAACGACGTCTCGTATAGCCATCCCTATCACTATTCCGGCAAATCCTGCCGCAGCAAATGCGCCAAGAAGATATTCTTGCAAGCCGAAGATGCCGAGTATTATGAATAAAACTAAAATTGATAGTGCTATAGAGGCAGCTCTTTTTAATGGCTTTAAATGGTGTATGTCAAGTCTAGTTTTCTCACCAAATTTATCGATTGATTTCTTGATAAAAAATTGATTGATAATAATTCCTAGTGCGATTATAATTATGCTAGTTATTATCTGTAGAATTAATGTTGTTTGAGTTAAAGAATTAATATTTTCTATGATTAGAGTATCGACCAAAGTATCTCAGCTAATTTATTTCAAAGCTGATTCATAAGTATTAACTTATCATTTGTTACTCTTTCTGAAAGAGGGGTCCATTAATTAGAGATTATATTGATTTAAAATCAGAATAAATTACAGATCCTCAATTCTAAACTAATATCTTTATGAAATAAAATCTATTTTGATATTTAGCTGGAGAAATAAAATTTAGTCTATAATACTTATGCTTCATTTAGAATTTAGATATTATGTTTGAACCCTTGATTAAATGTTCAGAAGTGATTGTGAAATGGATTTTTCAAAAAAAAACTCTTTCTTTAAAATTAAAAAGAATGGATATTTACCACTGAAAGAACTGTCTGGGGCTTGCCCTAGCTACACCTATCTCTTGAGCATACCATGGGGCTCTCCAAGCCAATTCTGGAGAAAGACTTGGAATTACTGGAAATGGAAAATATGGCGAAAAGATTGATTGGTAATATCCAGGGTATGAGATTCTTTGTGGCCCAAAGATAGGATACGGTAATGGAGAATACCAAGACATTCATATCACCTTTACTTTTGGTTTAATTATAGGAAAATATTGTATTTAAGATGTGGCTTTCGAATGTGACATCGCTTTAAATATGTACTGGCGCAAGGGCTTTGTTTGCTGCCTGAAATGATACAAGCTAGTAATTGATTTGAAATCTTTTACACATTAATAATAAGAAGCTTTAAGATGGATCCATACTTTCAATAGAATTAGGTGAAAATTGATGACCTATAATCCGTACTATCCTTATGGATATCCATCCTACAGTCCGATGTCGACTTTGAATCCTTACCCCATGCAACTTCCATACTCTGCCCCCCAGCCAGGATATGGTAGTGGCTATCCATCTCCATGGTTTGGAGCACAAAGCTATGAAAATCCACAAACCGCACTAACCCCTGAATCAACATATCCTTTCACACTACAACAACAACAGCAGCCAACCTATCCATACTATCCAGGTATGTCAACAGGTTACTATCCATATGGACAACAACAGCTACTGCCTTCGTATTAATGTCTCGAGGAAATCCTGAGGAGTAATCGTATAGATCAGCGCGGTGCGCTAAATATTTTCTAGCGTTAGC
The DNA here is from genome assembly GCA_023144075.1 of Candidatus Bathyarchaeota archaeon. Classification (GTDB taxonomy): domain Archaea; phylum Thermoproteota; class Bathyarchaeia; order 40CM-2-53-6; family RBG-13-38-9; genus RBG-13-38-9. The sequence goes on from JAGLGJ010000060.1 coordinate 2,440, forward strand.
TATGGAAATATTGAGAATCTATTGAATCTAATACACGAAGTAATAAACTTATGAATTCTAGAGAAAAAATAATTGTATCTTGGAGTGGGGGAAAAGATAGCGCCCTTGCACTCTATAATATTGTTAAGGATAAACAATTCGAAGTAAGCGCTCTTTTAACTGTAATCACAGAGGATTATGATCGAGTTAGTATGCACGGTATACGTCGAATCATGCTGGAAAAGCAAGTTGAATATCTGGGTTATTCTCTTGAGAAAATATTCATTAAAAAAAATGCTTCAGATAAAGAATACAAATCTCAAATGGTCAGTACTCTTCAAAAGTATAAACCAAATGGTATTAGATCTATAATCTTCGGTGATATTTTTCTAGAGGATGTAAGAAAATATCGAGAAGAAAATTTATCCAAAATAGGTATGACTGCTTTATTTCCCTTGTGGAAGAAAGATACTTTTCAGCTAGCAAAAGAATTCATAAAATTAGGATTCAAATCCGTAATCACCTGTGTTGACTCTAAAAATCTCTCAAAGGAATTTGTTGGTAGAATGTTTGATAAAAAATTTCTGTCGGCTTTACCCTCTAATGTAGATCCAATGGGTGAAAATGGAGAATTTCATTCCTATGTATTTGACGGACCATTGTTTAAACGTCGGGTACAGTTTGAATTAGGTGACATCGTGCTAAGAGATGGACGATTTTACTTTTGTGATCTAACACCGTTATAACGAAGATTAGGGAACAAATACTGCTGCTGCAATTACTGTAGTCCATAGTCCATTCTTATCTCCAGTGGCAGATTGTGTTATGTTTGTTGTCTTGATTATTGAAGTACTAGTTTTGAATAATTGTTTTCTCTCATCCCAAGCAGTTTCTGGATCAAATGGTATTCCCATAGTTGTCGCAAGCATTGTTGCAGCTAAATCTTCAGCATAATCTCCAGCTATTTCATCTGTTTCCCCGTAAGAGTGATGTTCGGACAAATATCCGTAAGCACTTTTCCCTGATGGGATTGCAACACCGATTGAAGATGCCACTAGTCTGTGGGGTTCATTTGTCGAATTTCTAGCCATCACGATAAAGGTTATTTCGCCTGGTTTAATCATGGATAATCCTTTTTCGCGTGGAATAATTTTACAACCTGGAGGAACTATACTTGAAACATTTACTATGTTGCAATAATGTATACCTGCGTTTCTCAAAGCTAACTCAAACGATTGCAGGTAATCCTTATGTTTTCCAACACCTTTTGTTAGGAATAAATATTGTGGGATAATTTTTCCAGATAAAGCCAAACGATTCCCTGCTGAATTTGTTAGTTTTTAGTTTGCCAGATTTTATTTGTTTTACAATAAACTTTAGGTATTTAACAGTCTTGGTAGCCAAAAGTCGATAACACTTGGTATTTAATACACATAAAACTTATTGTGACTTTATTTTTTCAAAAATTCTTGAGATGCGTTCTTTTTCATTAAAAACTTTTCCAGTTTTAGAATCTATAGCACGGCATACGCCATCTATTATTTCAGTCGCTACTTCTCCTCGTGCATATCTCTCATTAAGAAGCTGTGGGGCATCCATGATTCCAAGCGCAACAGCTTGTGTAAGGGTAGCAGCGTCACTCCATGGATCTTTAATATTTGGTTTAGCTATCTTTTTGATGGCTTGAAGAATGATATTTGATTCTTCGGCGAGCCTTTTAGACTTCTCTTTGACCACCGGGTCCTGGGTCATATCTGGAATTCCATCTAGGCAATTCTTAATTACACGCCGTGTAATCTTACAGCTTTGTATAACGTCCAGAGGTTCTGCCGCATGATCAGCTTCACAAAAGGCGACTACATGAATGATTTGTGGATTCAATGCCATCTGTAGCATCATTGATGAGGCTAGTTGTCCTTTAGCCTCATCCAAATCGGTTGGATAACTTAAAAGCCCAGTTCTGGTTTGACGTAGAATTGTGAAAGTCTCATCTTGAAGTTGTTCAATCAGTTGCAGTTTAGCCATTTGTTTTGCTAAATCTCCCTGAAAACTTTCTCCAGGAGGATGATTGAACATATGTATTGATATATAGTGTTTCACGCCCATTTTTTTAGCATTCCAAGCGCTTAGAAATGCTGCAGCAATTGAGACTGTATCGGGTGCTGATCGCATTTCCCAATGGTGTGGTTCATTTACCTCTACTGGTATGTTACGTTGACCATGCCATCGCATAGTCTCTTGGTGAATCTTAATTGATTCATTAAGATCCAGAGGGCCTCTGCCGTCCATCTGGTTAAACCAGAAAAGAGGTATAGCTGCCCATGTGTTATGGATGGTTCGATGAAGAACCTCTGCGAATCGGATTAAATCGTTTGTACCAGCATAACATCGCATCATCGGATGATTTCCACATCGTGTAGCCTCATAGCAAACCCTCAAGTCGTCCTCGGAACGGACTGGAGTTCCGCCAGCTCCTGCTCTTCCAATTTTTTGTTTCTCAGGATAGAAAAAATGCTCTTGTGCATCTTGATCTATAGCCAATGATATTACATCTAGTACACGGCTCTCTGCGATTTCTTTGATGCCATTGATAGTATCTTCGAGAGAGGGAAGGCCAAAATGGTGTCTTAATATTGGATAAGGGGATTTCCAACTTATCCTTTCGATTAGTTTTTGTGGTGGTATTTCATTACCGCCCTTCTTCTTATGTCCTCTGAGGATCGATAGTACTTCTTCAATTTGCTCTGTTCCATCAAATATTTTCTCGAATATTCCTATTGAACGGGCGACCACTGCTGTTGGGGGGGTTCCTCCAAAAAAGTATCTTCGATTAAGAAGTCCTGCTTCTTGCAGGCTATTTTTTAAGTTTGATAGATGAAATTTTGCTGATTCTGAACTGAGCCTGTAGCTTATCCCAATGATGTTAGCATCGGTCTCAATTATTGCCCCAATAAATTCCTTAACTGAAACTGCTGGGCCGAGAATTGTTACATTGTAACCTTCTTTCTTTGCTATGTTAGCGAATCCCCATGTGCCTGCTACATGCACATCTTCACCGAGCGATCCAATGACAATTGTCTTTTTGGTTTTTTGACTCATGTCTAGTAACGCCTTATACTTTTATTCTAAACCGGTTTTAAGGATCTTTTCAGCATCCTGAGAGCTGTATCAGGGTATGATCTTGAAATTAAACCCATAGACCAAAGAATATAATCGTTATCGATGATTTTCTTAGGTTTTCTTGGTTTGAGTATGTCTGGTCTTTCTTTTCTCCTTATGGCTTCATTTAAAATAATTGTAGGGTTTCTACTATGAACGATGGGGCCACCGGATCCAATGAGTATTTTTAGGTTTTCAAAGTCTTTGCCTGTTTGAAAATAATATTTTCCTGAAGGAGTATGAATCTCATCGATCCATCCAACATGTCTTTCAACAGCATACTTCACAGCAAGTCTTGTTAAAGCATCATCAAAGTCTAGATCTTTTTCTGTATTTGAAATATGACTCGTCTCACTTGATAACAGATGTGTTTGTTTTAAAATGTCAGATTTGTTCTTTATTTTAACTAGTTTTTGCATCTGCTCAATACCTGCAATTTGAAGGAGACTAGGAGCACTTATTCGAACGCCAAGATCTCCTTCAACTGTACGTTTGATCTTCTCTTCTTTGATACCTTTTTTTATGACATTCGATTTTGGTGGTGGCTCATCAAACACTGAATAAATGTTAGTTGTGGCGCCTCCGACCTCGATAATCATTAGATTTCCAATTCCAGATTCGTTAGAGGTGCCTGATGAGAGCAAACTGGCTGCTTCAAGACTGGCTGATGGTGTAGGCATAAAAACGTCAACATATGACTCAGCTTTTTCTAGTCCTTTAGCCTGAATAATATGTTTGAGGAAAAGATCTCTTATTGCTGCTTTGGCTGGTTCTGTATTCAATTTACCTAATTCTGGCATAACATTATCTGTTCTCACAGTTTTTTTTCCGAATCTTTCTAATTCTTCGATTACTGAGTTTGCAGCTTCACGATTGCATGCGACAACTATTGGGCAAATTAATTTGGATTCTGAGAGTTGACGACTATTATATTCTACTTTTTCTCGGTCTCCACCATCAGTTCCGCCTGAAAGTAGAATGATATCTGGTTTTGATTCTTTGAGCTTTTTCAAATCTTCTTTGGTCAATTCATGTGAATATATGCCAATAACCTTTCCACCTGCACCCAGAGCCGCTTGTTTTGCAGCTTCTCCAGTCAATTCTGGAACAAGACCTATTGCGGCTATACGTAAACCGCCAGCCG
>JAGLGJ010000061.1 GCA_023144075.1 Candidatus Bathyarchaeota archaeon
TGCTTTCTCACACAGGCAATAATGTAGCCATGGATTCTTTTGGCCCCATTTGTGACAACGCTCAAGGTATCGCTGAATTGACTTCTATGGATAAAGAATCAACAAGTGTTCTAGAGGAACTGGATGCAGTTGGCAACACCACAAAGGCCATTACAAAAGGAATTGCTATTGCATCAGCAGTTATTGCATCAGTGAGCCTTTTTGCGGCATTTGTTACCGATATCCAAGTTGTTGTAGACAATTTAGTTGAAGCAGGCTATACATTAGTAAATCCGCTTCTAAATGGTCTCCGAGTAAACATTCCAGCTGTATTCGTTGGTCTTCTCCTTGGAGCTGCTTTACCCTGGATATTTGCTGCTTTCAATATTAGAGCAGTTAGTCGTGCGGCAGGAAATATAATCGAGGAAGTTCGACGACAGTTCAAGATTCCAGGTATCATGGAAGGAACAAAAAAACCTGATTACGAACGAGTAGTTTCAATCTCTACTGATGCACCACAAAAAGAATTGATAAGTTTGGCAGTTATTGCAGTGTCAGTACCTATTATGGTTGCAATTATATTCGGAGTTTTATTATCTCAGGGAGCAGTGCTAGCTAACCTTCCACCAGAAGCTGCTAAATCCATTGGTTCTGGGGTTGAAGTACTAGGCGGATTTCAAGCTGGTATCATTGCTTCAGGACAATTGTTGGCTGTTTTCATGTCAAATGCAGGTGGAGCTTGGGATAATGCTAAGAAAAAGATTGAAGATGGATTCTATGGTGGCAAAGGGTCTGAGCAACATAAAGCAGCAGTGGTTTGCGATACAGTAGGTGATCCACTCAAAGATACCTCTGGTCCAGCATTAAATCCTATGATTAAGGTGATTAATCTGGTGGCGCTTATTTTTGCGCCAGTCATATTGCAGTTCTCAGCTAGGCCAATTCTAATGACGCTAACGGGTTTCATACTTGTTTTGATACTCGCAATAGTAATTTGGCATGGAAAACGAGAAGGAGCTTTTACCAAAGCCAGCCTGAACTCAAAGCAATAGACAAAAAGTTTAAATTCTTATTTAGAGTTAAAAATATATTGCTTGAATCCTATCGCCATGTGATTATCCAAGTAAGATACAAATTCTTTAAGTAAATTTTTAGTTGATCAAACTTGTCAGTTGAATCTAAGAAATGTTTTCCCGGCTGCGAACTGTTTAGATGTGAACAAAGAGCACTGGTATTTCAAGGTAAAACATCCCACTGCAGATTTGCTGATGACGAATGCATACCCCAAAGCTGTAAATATACTAGGTGTGTCAAAGGAAGATTTCTTCCAAATGGAACATGCGGTCTCAACATGAAAACCCGAGAACTAGACATTAGACCGGATGAATGCGTGGATCCCATGGAAATCCCCAGCAACTTAGCACACAAAATGAAGAATAGAAGACCCTATTGAGAGCTTCACAGTACCCAAAAGTCTGTTTATTTATTCATTTCTTTTAGAGACAGTCTTTGAATTATTGTGGCTACTGCAGAATGGTCTAGATCTTCAAAGCCTACAGCCTTGGCAGATTCATACATTTGGTGAGCTAAACTCGTCATGGGCAATGATGCGTTCATTTGTGACGCAAGACCCATAGCCAGTGTAAGATCTTTATGTTGAAGCCATACTTTGAATCCTGGTTCGAAATCATTTCTTATCATTTTAGGCAACTTTTGTTCTAATGCCCATGAATTCCCTGCACTTGTCTTTAGGACTTCGTAGAGTTTCTTAAGATCGATACCGGTTTTTTTGGCTAGAACCAATCCCTCACTTATACCAACGAGGTTGATTGCCACAAGCATGTTATTAATGAGCTTGAAAATTTGACCAGCACCAGTATTTCCAACGTGGTAGATATTTGTTCCAATAGCCTGAAGAACATGTTTACACTCATCTACTTCATCATTAGGCCCTCCAACCATTATCGAGAGAGTTCCTTTTTCAGCTCCAATTGTTCCTCCACTCACCGGCGCATCAATGAAGGTGATACTTTTTTTATTGCATTCATTAGCAAGTTTTTTTGCTGCAGTGGGGTCTATTGTGCTTGCATCAATTATTATTCCTCCTTTCGGTAGACTATGAAGAAGACCACTTTCTCCTAGTACTACATTCTCAACCTCTTTCGATGATGGAAGAGACAATAATACAATTGCAGATGTGTTTCCTACATGTTTAGGAGATTCAGCAGCTTTTGCTCCTAATTTCTCAAGAACTCTGATAGGCTCTTCGCGGATATCAAATACTGTAAGGTTAAATTTATTTTTCAGAAGATTTTTACCCATTGATAGCCCCATAGCACCAAGGCCTATCAATCCAACATTATCATTTCTCATTAATCATCTACCACCATATCTTGAACTAGGTTTTTTTTCAACAATCCAGATACTCGTTCAGCCAGACCTTTGTGCTGTAACTCCCACGACATATGTTTATCATAACAATCTGAACCTATTTTTTTTGGCAATACCTGCAAGTTTTGAGGTTTTCGTAATTTCCTCTGCATTCTTCACAAGCAATCATTAATCTTCACTTTGATTATTTGTTTAATATGAATAGAAGTAAGGGTGTAATTAAGAGACTGCTGCTTTTAATTATTCTTCTTGTTTTTTCGCTTTTCTAGCAAATGTCAAGTATCCAGTATGCCCAATCATGTGTGTTTCAGGCCTTGATTTTCCATCCTCAATGCGAATACGACGTAGTAAAAGCTCGATTGTTTCGATTGCTAGAAATCCTTCACTTTTCATAGTAGAAACAGCTTTTTCCACTTGATTAATAGTGGGACTGAAGGAAGCCAGATTTGACCCATCTCCCAGCGATTTAAATGCATGCGGTATAACATTCCATGGGTCGCCTAAATCTAGAAATACCGCATCAACCCCAGATTCTTCGAAACCATGTCGTGCATCTGAACATTTTATTGTTACATATTTCAGTAGGCCAACTTTGGAAAGATTCGATTTTGCGTTTTCCGAAAAATCTTTGTTCGCCTCATATGAGTAGACATGACCACCTGGTTTTACAATATTTGCAAGGGCAGCTGTAACAACTCCACTTCCTGTACCTGTTTCGATCACACGCATTCCCGGTTCTATTCCCAGTTTGAACAGAGTGAAACCGATGTCTTTGTCATAAAGTATCTGTGTTGGTCTTCTAAATGTCTGGATTTTATCATAAAATGAGGGTTTTAGAATGTACAACCTATGTCCAGTTGTCGTGACTACTGAATCTCCGAATTTTTTCCCGATTATTTCAGATGTTTTTATTATTCCCTTGTGAGTGTGAAATTCTTCTTTATCTAAAAGATGAATCAACCAGTTCCTTCTATTGTCAAGCCACAAGAGAACATACATTTCAATTGTTATCTTTTGATTCAAAAAATATTTCACACCATCACAGTGATTACTTATTCATGATTTCATGGATCTCTTTAGCTATTGATTCTCCATTTGATCTTGACATAAAATGTAACACTAATGAGTCATCATATTCAGAGGATGTTATCTTAATTGTTGAATATTTAGATCGAAGAATTGCAATGATAAGGCAGATTATGACTGGAATATTGATTAGATATATTATTGAAATGCCTTCAATGGAGATTCTCATCTTACCAAAAGAAAATAAAATTGATTGTGCCACTAATAAGAAAATTGAGAATACTAAAGGAGGAATAATGCTCTTCCCATATATTTCTACAGATTTAACATTTTTAAGATCAATATATATTTCTGAAATAAATGGTATTTTTGAAATAACAAGATTATCTTTTGAGATTCTGATCCTTGAATGCATATTAAGACCTCTACGTCAAACAGCGCCTAAATAGTATCTATTTTCATTTTAGTGTAAAACATTTATACTGATATTTCTAGACCAAGTTTAATCAAAATCGGGTATTAGCCTTTATTATCTTAAATACTTCCGTTAAATCCTCTCCTTTCACAATAAAGTCAGCAGCATTTTCAGCTTCCGTATGTTTCGGATTAAAAGCTATTTTAAGTCCTGCTTCTTGTGGTAAATCAAAAACATTATCACCTACAACAACTACTTCAGACATGGTTAAGGACATTGACTGAGCTATGTCTTGAATTATCGATTTTTTATTATCGATAGAGACGTTTGTTTCGATCTCTCCAGTAATAACATCATTCGATATTTTGAGATCATTAGACATAACTACGTCCACATTCAGATCTTTCCCAACTTTTTCAGCAAGAAAAGAAATTCCAGCACTTACGATTCCTACTTTTATTCCAGCTTTCTTTAGTTGCCCAATAGTTTCTGTTGCCCCATCAAAATATTTTATCTCAGACGTTATTTGTAAGATCCTTTCTAGTTTTGTACCTCTCCATAGTGAGCAGTCTAATTTCGCCCATTCTTCATAGCTTATCTCACCATTTTGATATTTTTGAGCATAATTCTTGGCCCATTTCCAAGTACCAAGTTTTGAATGAAGATGCTGCCATATATTGGGTGATCGCGTAATAGTACCATCAAGATCGAAAATAACTAATTTCACTATTGATTTTGAAATAATTTTTTTCAACTACTACATCCTTGATTATTCAATCTGAAATTAAACCCTGGGAATAACTGCCTAATTGTTAAGGTTTCTCCCTTCTCAAAGACTAAGACATTCGATTTTGAAATCTCGTAGTCGACAAAATTCTTTCAAGTAACTTTTTTTAGAGTATCTGAGACTATGAAGTTAGATCGAGGGAATGCCCAAAAAGAGAAAACTTTTAGATAGTTTATTCCGGCGGCTTGTATTAGATTTTCGGAATTACCTTGTTCCCTATATCCACAGATAAAAGAGTCAGTTAATTGTCTCATTTTATCGCCATATGGCGTCGAATAATGTGCTGAAAAATACAGAAAAACAGCAATATCCCAAGCAAAATCCCCGCCTTTCTTCGCCTGCTCCAAATCTAAAATGAAAACCTTACCTTCAGTACTTCTAATGAAGTTCTCAGGTTTACTATCGCCCAGTTGAATACCCAGCGAATGGACTTTTGCAATATTACGCCCAACATCTGATATACTTTCATAAAGACTCTGTTCAGGTTTCCTTTCACTTACAATTTTTTTAATAATATCAACAACTGAAATACCATCAACATATTTCTCTACTAGTATTCTATCAGAAATACTAATGTGAAATATCTCGGGTACATTCACAAAGTTTCTTTGCAACAAATGATTTATTCCAAATTCATTTGTCAATCTAGCTTTACCAGAAACAAGAAATGATTTTGTCCCAAGTGCTACCAGATTCAGAGTAAACCATTTGAAGCCATGCCAATCTGTAAATTTTTTTGCAACAAGCTTCTCTCCATTTGCATGAACAACATATACTTCATTAAGAACCCCTCCTAGAGGGTTAATGAGAATTCGAGAATTTGGCCTAATTTTCAAGACTATTTCTCTAATGTCTCCTCTTGCATCAATGGGTATTAATCCAGTCTTCGTTTTTAAAGATAAATAGACTCTTGGATCTTCCATTTTAGGGCTTTTTGTCGTCAGGTCAAATTCACGTTTGAATTTCGATGCTAGTTCTCTTGATATGACCTCAGGCGATACTAATCCTGCTCTACCATGCATCAGATATGATGACAAAGCCTTCTTGCTTATTTCAACAACATTTACGACTTTATCGGTAATGCTTCGGGAGATGATGTTGTCAATGAAATCTTCGTTTATGGATATTCCTTTAGACTCACGTTGCAGGATTTCGTCATTTACCAACTTTTCTATTCCACATTCATATCCCGGCATTACTTTAGCTATGTTCCTGTCCCGCAGATCATTTCGAAATGTGTTTAGATAACTGTACCTTATTGGTGGGAATGTCTTGGATAATCTCGATATATGTGATACTGCAAAATATTTTGGATCTATTATTATTCCTCTTGATGCTTCACCATATTGTTGAATTATGTATTCAATATCTCCTCTGATTACTTCTTTTTTTAATTCCACTTCCTTCTGTTTTAGATACTCTAAACCCTTCAAGCCAAAATATGGGAAAAGTATTCTACCGGCGACAAAACCACCTAGAGCACCTTTTCTTACATCTAGAATAAAGAGTTCTTCATCAATTTCTAATATTGAAGCCTGATCGCCATTAAGTCTCTCAAAATGATATCTGGCACCTCCAGGATACTGACATATCACCATACAATCATACAGACTATTCTCTCTTGCGTAACCTGCGACTCTTGATCCATATATTAGAGACGCCACAGGATCATATTCTTCAGCAAGTGCACCTATTACCTCAAATAGAGAGTCATCCATTATCTTTCTATACCTTAAGTTGAGCCTATCTATTGTGGTTTAACCGTATTTATGAGGTCCCCACATTATCAAAAACGAGTGTACTTGCGACTGGTTTTTGTCTGTTAAAAAAAATAATCGGTATTTTCAACTTAGATGTTTTTAAGATTTTATCATAATTCAACAATTTTGAAAGCAAAAAGGCCATATAGTCACTATTTCCAAGCTTTTCCAAACGGATAATGTATTTTTAAGTTTAAATCTTAAATTACTTTTAACAATGGAAACATAAACGAAAACCATCTCAATCAAGAAGATTAAATACCAAGACATAATTAACACCATCTTGAATATTTGGAAA
>JAGLGJ010000062.1 GCA_023144075.1 Candidatus Bathyarchaeota archaeon
TTTTTATTTGTGAAAACGCCATGTGCTATTGAATTATCTCTAGTGTTATTGAGAACGGGTTTCAAACCTTTCCTAAAATAATTACCTGTTCGCATATCTCCTACGTTAACTGGGTTATGTTTCAGGATTATCTCAAGAGCTTTCTTGAATTGAGGCCCTGAACCTTTTGCATTTACTGATTGAGCCGCTATTACAAGTATCGGATAATCTCTTGACAAAGATTCTTTTGTTCCAGATCTGTGAAGAGTATGAGTCATTTTTATTCACCTCAGACTTTAGCTAGCGGGACTCCTATCCCGATGTTAGTCTTACCACCAGGGTAGTAGGGTATCTTGTTATCATCTAAGTACTTCATTATTGGAACAGATCCATCCTCATTGATTTTTATACAGAGACCTAAGCTGAAAACGGTGTTTATCTCCTTGGAAACTTCTTTAAGCGCTTCTAGAACTTCTGGAAGTCTTTCTTCATTGATGACGAATTCTGGGATACATGAGTGAACTCTTTCTCCTAGAACATCGTCACGAAGTTTACCCGTTTTTTTATCAGACATTAGACTTGTCAATGGATTTAGAGGTTCAAATTCCACGCCATGTTTCGCCAATGCCATACAGAGTTTCTCAGCGTCCCTGAGTTCTAAACCAACGCCTGGTCGACCCATGTCACAGGAGAAGCCTACCATTCCTGGTCTGAATCTGCCGGTTACATCATTGGTTTTCATTTCTTCAGTTCCTCTACCTGGAACATTGGTATCTTTGTGTGCTTTGTAGACTGTGGCAAAAACTTCTCTAACGGAACGTGGGAACTCTAATTCTTCCAACTGAAAAGAATTAACAGGGCAGCCGGCATTGTTGAAACATACGGCGCATTCTATGCATTTATGTCGGTCTATGTGGGCTTTTCTGTCTTTACCTAGCGATATTGCGCCAGAAGGACAATATGGTACACATCTTGTGCATCCTACGCAGGATTCAGTAATTATCAAACTTCATTCACCAAATCATAAATTTTTATGAAACTTGGATTTCACGAGTTAATATAAACCTAACTACTGAGGATTTGTGGCCAATAATTCATTCAAATAGAGTGGATTTTTTCTTAAAATTCTTAGATTACTCTTAATAATATTAGAGAGCCTAGTAGGACGTAACCCGAAGGTGTAAAGATTGACCCGCCCAAAAGTGTATGTAACATTAAAGATCCCAGAGGAAGAATTGAATCTCCTAAGATCATTCTGCGATGTTGAAATTAACGATAAAGAGACGTCACCTTCCAAACAAGAAATCATTAAGCGGGTAGAAGATAAAGATGGGTTGTTATGCTCATTAATGGAAAAGATAGATCAAGAAATTATTTCTTATGGCTCTGAGCTAAAAGCTATTAGTTCAATAAGTGTTGGCTTCAATCACATCGATGTTTCAGAAGCTACAAAGAAAGGCATCTATGTAACTAACACTCCAGGAATATTGACAAATGCAACTGCTGATTTTGCTTGGGCACTGATCATATCCTCTGCCAGACGAATTGCTGAAGCTGACAAATATGTTCGAGATAAAAAATGGAAGATCCCATGGGGATTAACAATGTTTCTGGGATCTGAAATTTACGGTCGAACTCTAGGGATAATTGGGTTAGGAAGGATAGGAACAGGTGTGGCGGAGCGATCAAAAGGTTTCAAGATGAGATTAATCTATTATGACATTATACGTGCTTCAAAAGAAAAAGAAAAGAATCTTGGTATAGAATATGTACCTTTAGAAACGCTTCTGAAGGAATCCGATTTCATTTCTATTCACGTGCCTTTAACTCCGGAAACACAGAATCTCATTAGTCATAATGAATTTAAAATGATGAAACCTACTGCCCATTTAATTAATACTTCACGTGGACCGATTGTTGATGAAGATGCACTTATTTCTGCTCTGAGAAATCGAACTATCGCTGGAGCGGGATTAGATGTATTCGAGAAAGAGCCAATTGATCCTGATAATCCACTAATAGAACTTGATAATGTAACTATCGCACCTCATATTGCCAGTGCTACTCGTGAGTCCAGACACGGTATGGCTAGAATGGCTACTGAGAATTTGTTGAATGTGTTTAAAGGAGTGCACCCTCCACAACTAGTAAATCCCGATGTTTTGAAAATACGTCAACTTTCTGAAACAAAAATGGTTTAACATAATAGATGGAAGAAACTTATGTCTCCTATCAAGAATAAAAATAAAATTCTTGAAAACTCCACAACACCAACTGATCGCAAAGTTAGAGACGCCATTTTACTAGCATTCGACTCTGCATTATTAGCATCAAATCCCTACCAATTGATCATCGATAATGTTTCTGTATCAGACTCAATACTGACAGTTGGTTCAAAGCAGTTCGATCTGAACAAATTTCAAAACATAATTGTGATTGGTGGGGGAAAAGCAAGCGGCCCAATGACTCAGGCCCTTGAGAATTTGTTAGGTGATAGAATAACTCATGGCATAGTAAACATTCTGACCGGGACATCAGTAAATTACCCTACAAAAAAGATCTATCTGAATGAAGCTGGACATCCAATTCCAACAGAAAACGGAATGTCGGGTGCAAGAAAAATGCTTGAATTTGCTGAGAATAGTTGTAAAGAGGACCTCATTATTTGCTTAATTTCTGGAGGAGGTTCAGCCATGATGGCACTACCTAAGGAAGGAATCACCCTCAAGGATAAACGGACTGTAACTCAATTATTGCTACGTAGCGGCGCAACTATTAACGAATTAAATGCTGTGAGAAAACATTTATCAGACTTTAAAGGAGGTTGGCTTGCCAAGAGAGCTCAACCTGCGACATTAATCAGTTTGATTCTTTCTGATGTTGTGGGCGATCCTTTAGATACAATATCTTCAGGTCCTACAGCTCCTGATCAGACAACATACCGAGATGTAGCTGATATTTTTGAGAAATACAAATTATCTGAAAAAATTTCAGGATCAATTAAGAAAATCCTTGAAATGGGTCTTGATGGCAAAATACCTGAAACACCAAAATCAGATGATTCCGCATTCGACAATGTAAACAATGTAGTGCTTGGGAACAATAGATTAGCATGTCTTGCAGCTAAAAGGAAACTTACAGAACTTGGATTTAACACTCTTTTTCTAACATCCCATATTGAAGGCGAAGCAAAAGATATAGGTATTTTTTTAGGTGCAATTGCTAAAGAGATCTTCAGTTCTGGAAATCCTATTACGAGACCTGCAGCAGTTATTGTTGGTGGAGAAACAACAGTTACGGTAAAAGGAAAAGGATTGGGAGGAAGAAATCAGGAAGTTGTTCTTAGTGCTGCATCAAAAATCGTTAAGATGGAAGGTGTTGCAATCGCTTCAATTGGAACTGATGGCATTGATGGTCCAACAGATGCGGCAGGAGCAATAGTCGATGGCAAGTCTCTTTTAAGAGCTCAAAAGTCTGGTCTTAACAATAAGAAGATGCTTAACGATAATGATTCGTATAACTTCTTTTCGAAAATAGGTGATTTAATCATTACAGGACCAACAGGATCAAACGTTAATGACATCGCAGTTGTATGTTTAGTCTAAGAGAAGAAACATAAATACTATTAAACGGAAAAATAATGATGCACCCTGCCATTTGAAATAAAATATTACAACTAAATATAAAATAAAAAAAAGACTTTTCACAAAACAAGCGTTCTTATTGGTTTGCACCCTTTTTTTCAATATACTTTATTAGATCTACAAGGCGGCATGAAAAAGCCCACTCATTATCGTACCAAGCGAAGACTTTTGCAAATCTCTTTCCAATAACCATGGTGCTCAGGCCGTCAATTATTGAGGAATTGAAATTCCCCACAATATCTGATGAGACTAAAGGTTCTTCAGAATAATCGAGAATGCCTTTCAATGTTGTTTCGGAAGCTTTCTTTAAAGCAGAATTTATTTCTTCTACTGTGGTGTCTTTATTTAGATGAGCTACAAAGTCAACTATAGAACCATTTGGAACAGGAACTCTTAAGGCAACACCATCCATTTTGCCTTCCATTTCTGGAATAACTTTTCCGACTGCTTTAGCTGCACCAGTGGTTGTGGGAATTATCGATAGGCACGCGGCTCTGGCTCTTCGAAGATCTCTATGAGGAAAATCAAGTAGTCTTTGATCATTAGTATAAGCATGACAAGTTGACATCAATCCATATTCAATACCAAAAACATCATTCAGAACTTTTACCATTGGAGCTATGCAATTTGTAGTACAAGATGCCATAGAGATTATTTCGTGATTAACTGGATCATAATCTTCATGATTAACTCCTAGTACAATCATTACGTCAGGCTTTTTTGCCGGTGCTGTTATAACTACTTTTTTGGCTCCAGCATCAATATGTTTAGATGCATCATCACGATGTGTAAAAAGTCCAGTTGCCTCAAGAACATATTCAACTTTGCGATCTTTCCATGGTAGACTTGATGGATTTCTTTCTCGAAGGACTTCAATTCTTTTGCCATCTACTTTGAAGGCAGTTTCTTCAACTTCTATTGTATTATTTAGTTTCCCTAATACTGAATCGTATTTCAGTAAATGTGCTAACGTTCGAGAATCCGTGATATCATTTACTGCGACTATGTCGAATTGATCTTGGAATTCTTTGTCTCGCAGAGAGGCTCGATAGAAATTACGTCCTATTCTCCCGAACCCGTTTATGCCAACTCTTTTTTTCATGTTAAACGTTAATTGTTTGATTTCGAACTATATTGTTTTTCCTATTCTAACTTTTGGAATCTGTCTTTTAGCTTATCGAGTACTTCAGGCAATGTGGTATATTCCATTTCTTCAGAACTGAGTCTATGTGGCATGAAAGGACCATGTAATCGCATATAATCAGCTATTTCGCCGGCTACTGATCTTGCTCTGTCAAATGCTGGATCATTGAACATATCAGTAGGTCCTATGAGTTTAGCATTACATACTTGGAACCCTAATCCCACAACTCTAGGTGGTCCATCAAATCTAGTGCATTTGTTTTGAGATTCGGAAACGCTTACAGGCATTAATGGTCCATTATGCGATCCTCTCATCCATCCTGCCACAAGATGTGGAAAAGCGAAAGTCTCTAACACCTCTCCAACTGCTGGCAGACCACCTTGTGCTCTAATGATACAAACAGGATCATCTTTTCCTACATATCTCCCAGCAATCAGCGAAAGCTTAGTTGTGCTTGCTGCTGCAGCAGGCATTCCATCAGACCTATAAATTTTTGAAATGACATACCTATTTGGATCCCCAATCAAAGCCAATAGATCATATGATTCCTCTGGCGTTTTCAATTTTACAATCTTTCCATCACGTGTGTCCAGAACTTCAAATATGAACCCACTGTGAAGGTTAATGTCGATAACAAGTCCAGCTGTGTTGAAAGGATCTGCAAAAATTTTGTATAAAGGAAGATTCCAAGCTCCTGGAGCACATTTATCCGCCATAAAGATCAGGATGGGATCGCTTTTTCTCTCCTCAAACTCTAATTCTGCTACGCCAGGCCCCATTCCCTTTACGTTACCGGAGAATGCATCAGCCAGTAAATCTTGGCCTGCACCATAAAGCTTCAAGGGTTTCGAGACTTTCTCTGTAACGTCACTCAGAACATTCCATGCTAGTTCATGAATGCTTTTGTCATTTTCACCTTTTTTATGACCCATTATTAGTTCAAGATCGTCGCCAACATATGTGACATGAAAATCTTCAACCAAACCGTTGGCCTTTGCTTTTTCCATTTCTTTATTTGCAAATTCTATCTGTTGCGGGTGTACAACATGATGACCTGTGAATCCTCCAACATCAGCTTTTATGATTGAGATTGTAGTTTTGTTAACAGACATCTAATTCATCTCGATAATTTTCGTATTTCGATACTTTGAACTTCTATGTACATGCTTTTTCGGTTAGTTAACCTTTTGACGTAATACTTTGCATTGATCTAAAAGCACGGTTCGTAATATGTGAAATCTCGAAGAATTGACAATAATCAAGCCATAACTCGCTATTTAAAGTGAAAAATAAAGAATTAGGTAAAATGAGCAATCCGTTAATTCATATAGTTTAGATATATGCGTTTTATTAGTTGCGTGAATGTCTCAATGGTCTCAAATGGAATAAACTATCCATTAATCCTAGTGAATCTTAAATCATATTCTGAAACAATGGGAGCGCAAGCAGAGAAATTAGCGGAAATCGCACAGAAGATTTCTGGTGATACTCGGATATGCATTGGTTTGGCTCCCCAATTTACAGATATCCAACGATTGAACCGATTTGAAATTCCTATTTTTTCTCAGCATATTGATGGTATCACTCCTGGAGCCCATACTGGGCATATACTTGCTGAGGCCGTAAAATCATCTGGTTCAGCAGGAACAATATTGAATCATTCCGAAAGACGGCTTTTACTTTCAGATATTGAAAACGCTATAAAGAGAACCAAAGAACTAAGTCTAATCTCCGCAGTGTGTGCAAATACTACTGGTGTAGGGATGGCAGTTGCTGCATTTGATCCAGATATAATCGCGATAGAGCCTCCTGAACTTATAGGAACTGGAGTCGCTGTTTCAAAAACAAAACCTGAA
>JAGLGJ010000063.1 GCA_023144075.1 Candidatus Bathyarchaeota archaeon
AGGTTAAGGTGAACTATATCAAATCCCATTTCTTTGGGTCTAGTTTTCCCAAGTGTAGGATTAGTATTAGCCCCATCATAATAGAGTAAACCTCCAGCGGAATGTATCAGATCAGAGACTTCGCTTATATTGCTCTCGAATATGCCAAGAGTATTAGGGTTTGTTAACATTAGACCTGCTGTTTTCTCTCCTACAACACTTTTGACTGCATTAATATCCAGACATCCTGAATCAACAGTTGAGATTACAACAGTCTTGAAACCGGCCATGGCTGCGCTTGCAGGATTAGTTCCATGAGCTGAATCTGGTATTAACATCTCATCCCTATTACTCAATTCACCATGTGAATCATGATATGCTCTGATTATCAGGGCTCCTGCAAATTCTCCTTGTGCTCCTGCAGCAGGTTGAAGCGAGATTCCATGCATGCCCGTAATTTCAACAAAATAATTTGAAAGATGATAAAGAATTTCAAGTATACCTTGTGTAAGACTTCCATCTTGTAATGGATGTAGGTCACGAATCTTAGATGAATTTAAGATTCTATCACAAATTTTTGGATTATACTTCATTGTACAGCTACCAAGTGGATAAATTCCAGAATCTACACCAAAATTTTCTTGGGAGAGTCTTGTATAATGCCTGACTATTTCAACCTCGGATAATTCAGGAAGGCTAGGAGATCGTTTTCGTTTCAATTCTGGAGGAACAGAATCATTTGGATTTCCTATTGCATTACTTTCTTTCTGGTCTACAGAAGGAGGAACATGACCTATTCTGCCTTTAGTAGATTTCTCGAATATCAATTGTTCATTCCACTTTGCTTGTCTATATGACATTTAGCTCACCTCAAAACATCATTTAGTGCATTAACCAAGGCGTCCATGTCCTGTCTTGAATTAGTCTCAGTAACACAATAGAGAGCAGTTTCCCCAAGTTCTGGGAATGATGAGAGTATTTTTCCACCTTGTATATCTTTTCTCAATAATTCATCATGAATTTCCTTATAGCTTCTACCTGTTTCATCAAAATTTACTGTGAATTCTTTGAAGTGTTGAGCATCAAAGAGAGGAGTCCTAATTCCCTCTATCTCATTTAATCGTTTCATCGCATAATGTGATTTGGTAATAATCGTTTCACATAGATTTCTTAATCCTTCAGGACCTAAAAGCGCCAGATATGTTGCCGCCGCTACGGCGCATAGAGCCTCATTTGTACAAATGTTAGATGTTGCTCTCTCCCTTCGAATATGTTGCTCTCTTGTTTGATGGACAAGACAATATGCTTCATCTTTTCCATCTAGAGTATTTGTCATTCCTACGATTCTTCCAGGCATCTGCCTGAGAAGTCGACTTCCAGAACAAGCAAATAATCCAAGGCTTGGTCCTCCATAATTCATATGGTTTCCAAGTGGTTGACCTTCTCCAATGACTATATCTGCACCATAATCCCCTGGAGGTCTTATTATTCCAAGAGAGATTGGATCCACTCCAGCAATTAGTAAGCTATCTTTTTTATGCGTAAGATCTGAGATTTCTTCAACATCTTTTTCATAAAACCCAAGATATGATGGATTCTCTATATATACGGCAGCAGTATCTTCAGTTATTTTCTTCTCAAGCGTTTCAAGAACAATTTGACCGTTATGCTCATTTTGCTCGATTTGAATAATCTTAATTCCAGCTGGCTCTGAGTAAGTTCTCAGTACTTCAACTTTCTCCAGATCCATGTAATGTGGTATAAGAAATTCGTCTCTACCAGTTATACGTACTGCCATTCTTGCAGCCTCACCGAGGGCAGTTGGCCAATCATACATTGAGCTATTTGTGTAATCCATCTCAGTAAGTTCGCATATCATACTTTGATACTCGAAGAGTGTTTGAAGAATGCCTTGGCTTGTTTCAGCCTGATACGGTGTATATGAAGTAGCAAACTCCGATCTACTGACTATAGCATCCACGACAGCTGGTACATAATGTGACCAACAGCCTGCTCCTAAGAATGAAGGTATTTCAGATATAGATCGATTTTTAGATAGTAGTTTCTCAACTTGTTGTTCTACTTCATACTCTGATGTTGAACTTGGAATATTGAGTTTATCTTTGAGTCTAGCCTTTTCTGGAATATCTTTGTAAAGCTCTGAAATATCACCGAAACCGATCTCTTTGAGCATTCTATTCTTTATTCTAGATGATGAATTTGGAAGATATGGAAATACTTCAGAGTTCACCATTTCACCTCACTGAGCTTCTCCTTTTTTTATGAATCTTTAAAAGACTTAGTTTATACTCCTTGAATTCAATATGTAATTGTGTCATGTGACACAATCCCTCTTTTGCTTTATTGTCTAGTCTTTCCAACCAAACTCTATTAAAAGTGCATTAATTTTCCAAGAGTCACCATATTTTTTCAAAGAAAAATTATCCTCATAGAAAAATTGAGGCGGATCTGTTGCACCAAACTTCCAAAACCGTACCCGAACTTTATACGTAGCATATGCTTCATCTCCGCGGACTCTAATATCTAAAATCTCTCTCGAATGCTCTATACTATCATATCCCTTAAACAAGTTAGAATAGTAGATGACTATATTCGATTTACCCTCAAACACTTTTCCATCAGGAGCAGAAAGAATTGCATCATCCTCGAAAAACGTAAGTATTCTTTCTACTGATCCATCTCTATATGCAAGATAATAATTTGCCAGAAAATTATCAATCTGTTCCTGTTCTTCATCTAAAGTAATTGTTGGAGACGGAGATCCAAATCGATTCTGAAAAACAACAAAATAAGATGCAATAACAATAAGAATCAATATTATAATTATAAATCCAATTATTCGTAATCGACGATTTTTCTTGGTATTTGATGTGTTGTTCATTTTAATTGCGGAACCATTTTGATCTGATATTACCATAGAAACTATTACAATAAAAATTTGTGAACATTTTCGTAAATTGACTCTTATTCAAAGAGTAGATTAACAATAAACTAAAGTTAGTCTTTTATAGCCTCAAGTAATCCAGCAACGCTCCATAGTTTTACTCGAGTATATTGAGGCATATTCGGATCTTGAGATATTTCATCCAATATAGCAATCGCATTTGATGCTCGTACACCTAGGCTATGCTCTGGCAACTCTAGGGCATCCATACCGTTTTTAGCTGCTCTTCTAATGTTTCTAGGTGTTGTGTTGTCCTGAGATACTTCTCCAAGTAGACCTTGAGCTTGCTTAACTCTCGCTTCAAATTCTTCTTTCTTCTTCGCTTTGGACAAAACTCTCAACACACCTTATATATTTATGAATCAAGTGATTAATTATTCCGACCTAAAACTCTTCCTAATAGTCCTTATGAAATGGTGAATCGAATTGAGCTCGGAATTAAAAAGAATGTCTGAACTGTTGAAATCAGGGGCAACAATGCTTTCAAAAACCTGTCCAGAATGTGGGTCCCCTTTATTTCAAGTAGGAGAAGACATTATTTGTGCCAAATGTAACAAGCAAGTAGTTATAGTCAAGGCTACCGAGAAAGAAGACAAGATTACAGAAGAGGCAGTACTTAGCAATCTAGAGCAGACTGTACTTTCTAAGATTAAGGAAGTAAACAAAGCAATAAATTCTGAAAACGATAAAGAAAAACTAATTCTTAATTCTCAGACTCTTTCAATTTGGCTTGATATATTAGATAAAATAAGGAAGCTTAGAAGAGACTAAATTCCATTATCTTTAGTATTTATTGAAAAATAATTATCTTCAGTAAGTTTCCATAGGAGACCAATAAAATGAGGATAGTCGAACAGGTACTAGAACTTGTAATGAAGAAGGTACCTGGAATTAACACCTTGACTATAAAGAAAGCCTGTATAGGACTAGGATATACTGGAGTCACTTTAGAATCTGGTCACGCTGGTTTATGTCATACACTATCTCACGAAATGCCTCCTTACTGCTGTCAGGTCAATAAACGTGCAGGCAAAATAAGTGGTAGTAAAGCGATAGATATAGTCAATATGGCTAAGTCATGGGATGTAAATGAAAGTATACTTGGTTTTGCCACACTAAACGCATTATCTCAAAAATTTTTTGATGAAGTAAAGTCACCTTTCAATATTAAGTCCTCCAATTTCATTAATGAATTGAGAGTCAAATCTAGTGATACGGTTGTTATGGTCGGGAGTCTACACCCATTCATTAAACCAATAAGAAAAAAAGCTAAGGAATTATGCATTATTGAGCGAAGTCCACTTCTTCGCGATGAAGGGACCTTCCCAGATACAGCAGCTGAGGATTTGTTACCTCAAGCTGATGTTGTTGTGGCAACTGGCTCAAGTTTAGCAAATGGGACAATAGATAGAATTCTTGAATTATCGAATAATGCAAGTGAATTTGCTCTTGTTGGGCCGTCTGTAAATGTAATACCTAATCCATTATTCGATAAGGGAGTTACCGCTATAGGGGGTGTAAAAATACTAGATGGAGATAAAATGATTCAGATTATAGCCGAAGGAGGTGGGACTCCTCAGCTTAAGTCTATCACAGAGTTTATTACGATAAGACCGACAACCTAAACTTTCCACACAGATTAGAACCAAAGTGTTGACTATGATTTTTAGGAAATTCATAATTGAAGGGTCTAGAAATATAGCATATATGATAGGCGATGAGAAATCAGGAAAAGCTGTTGTTGTTGATCCTTCAGGTGCAGTAACTGATATAATTAATATGCTTCAGAAGGAAAATTTGAAACTAATATACATAATCAACACTCACGCCCATCAAGATCACACTGCTGGAAACAATGAGCTTGCATCCCAGACAGGAGCTAAGATAATGATGCATGAAGCGGCAAATATTGGAGGGGATATTAAACTAAAAGACGGTGAAATCGTAAAAATCGATGGAATTAATATAAGAGTCATCCACACACCAGGACATACTCCTGATGGTATATGTCTACTTTTAGATAACAAGATTCTAACAGGCGATACATTATTTGTGGGAGAGTGTGGAAGAACAGATCTACCTGGTGGAGATCCAGGTATACTATATGATAGTTTATTCGGTAAGATAATCAAATTAGATGATAATTTAGAAGTTTATCCTGGTCATGATTATGGTGAGAAACCAGATTCAACTTTGGAATATGAAAAGAAACATAATTATGTTCTTAAACCAAGGTCAAAAGAAGAGTTCATTCGTTTTATGCGAGAATAAACTCAACCTTTGTCAAGTCCAGCTATTCCCAATACGCTTTCTATATTTCCTAAAGAGGAGCCTCTGCACCCCATCCTAACCACTATTCCTTGTTTCTTGAAACTGTAGTTCACTAAGATATTTTCTATCATTATGTTATTTAGTGGAGTGGATAAATCAATTATTTTCGTATCAAGACTGTTGATTCCTGCTCTAAGTAATTGTTCAGCGTATCTATTTTGATATTTAGGGAGACAAACCCAAGGTCCTAATTCAAATTCATCTTCAGAACCATTCGCCATAATATATCCAATAAGTTTTTTCTTATAGTAAGCAGCAAAACAATTTTTTGGAAATTCTTGATGAAGTCTACATAAAAGTCGTGATCTGTCTGCTCCAAACATTTTTTTGTCCAGAAGTAACATTTCATGTAAAGCGTCATCTGATAATTGCTTAACTTCAGAAAAAGCAATTTTTTTTCCTTTACCAATCATAACTTGAACGTTAATTTCAGTTTTGAATCCTAACCTACGGTAAAATGGTATTCTCTTAGGGAAACAATAGAGTTTGGGAACGTTGACATCTTTCTTTTGCATATATTCTAAAGCTTCTTTGACGAGTTTAGTTCCTGTCCCACGTCGTCTAGTTGATTTTTCAACAAGTAGATTTCCTATCCATCCAACATTACCATAGGTTATTGTTGTTACAATTCCTAGTCTTTGTTCTCCATCAAGAGCTATGAAACAACCTTCAGGTTCAAAATCGATGATGCGCTTTAGATCTTTCTTTGAATATCTTATATTCTCTAATGCTGCAAGTCCAATTATGAAATTGAAATCTAATGATTTTATAGTTCTGATAATCAATGCTTTTTTCTTCTTGAGATTATGAGTTACAGTTAAAGGCTATTATTATTTTGAACTTTCTAATTAGACTAAGAAAATATATTTGGAACTACCAGCATTCTTATTTGGCTTTGCTCCTATCATGAAAAGATGTGAGTATAGTGTTTATCGGTAATTTACTACTTTCAATTGCAAGTCTTCTTCTTATAATCGATATTTACATGCTCTCCAAGTCTGGCTTATCTGCAAAATCCTCAGACAGAAAATCAAAGGCATTTATTTTATCAATACTTGGTATTCTATCTGCGTTTCTTCTTTATGTTAGCTCATTTCTTCGTGATGATTTCTTTTTAAAGGATGTTTATGCTTTCAGTTCAACTGGTTTACCTGTGCTTTACAAGTTATATGCTAGCTGGGCGAGTACTGGAGGATCACTTATACTTTGGTCTACTCTTCTAGCTTTGATATATCTAGTGTATAGACAATCACAAAGTAAACGCTCAGAATCCAATTTGTCCC
>JAGLGJ010000064.1 GCA_023144075.1 Candidatus Bathyarchaeota archaeon
AGATTTGAATCATAAATTAAGAAATGGGGACATTATATCTCTATTAGATCCAGTCGGAGGAGGTTGATGGAATATGTGGGAATACGGTGGATATGCAGGTAAGTTCTTGCGTTTGGACATGACCAATAAAAAAGCATCAACGGTACCCTTAACAAAAGAAATGGCAAAACTTCACCTTGGTGGAAATGGTTTTGGAGCAAAAATATTATACGATGAACTCAAACCTGGAATTGATCCACTCGGACCAGAAAACAAATACGTATTCGCTTCTGGACCTATACAAGGAACCATGGTTCCAACAGCCGGTAGATCTGGAGTATTCACAAAATCACCACTAAATGGTTTATTCTTTGATGCTTACGGAGGAGGTTCATTTGGACCAGAAATGAAGTACGCCGGATGGGATGCAGTAATAGTCGAAGGTCAAGCCAAATCTCCAACATATGTTACAGTTTACGATGACAAAGTAGAATTCAAAGATGCATCTCACTTATGGGGCAAATATACCTTCGAAACCCAAGAGATTATCAAGAAAGACCTTAACGAACCTAAAGCACAAATAGCATGCATCGGTCCAGCTGGAGAGAAACTTGTTCGTTTCGCTTGCACTATATGGGGAGCAAGAGCAGCTGGAAGAGGCGGAAATGGCGCAGTACTTGGTTCCAAGAAACTCAAAGCGTTAGTCGTTAGAGGAACAAACGATGTTGAAGTGCCCAATGTAGATGACTTTCTAAAAACTGTGACCGAACAATATGCTAAGATAAAAGCAAACCCTGGCACTGGAAAAGCACTTCCAAGCCTCGGAACTCCAGGAGTAACTACAGTTCAAAATCAACTTGGAATACTTGGAACTCGAAACTGGCAAACAGAAGTTTTCGAAGGAACAGAAAAAATAAGCGGAACCGTAATGCGTGAACGTCTAGTTGTAAAAGATAAAGGCTGCATGGCTTGCCCAATATATTGCACT
This sequence comes from Candidatus Bathyarchaeota archaeon, assembly GCA_023144075.1. Lineage (GTDB taxonomy): Archaea > Thermoproteota > Bathyarchaeia > 40CM-2-53-6 > RBG-13-38-9 > RBG-13-38-9. The sequence goes on from JAGLGJ010000064.1 coordinate 968, forward strand.
AAACTTGTTAATATAAAATCAGGTCCATATGCTGGAACAATAGATGAAGGCCCAGAATATGAGACAATATTCGCTTTTGGTTCAAACTGCGGCGTAGACTCATTAGAAATGATAGCAAAGGCCGATAGATTATCTGACGATATCGGAGTAGACACAATATCAGCTGGTGCCGTAATCTCTTTCGCAATGGAGTGCTATGAGAAAGGAATCTTGTCAAAAGAAGAGCTTGATGGACTAGACCTCAAATTTGGAAATCAAGAAGCACTAATCCAAATGATACATAAATTTGGTACTCGTGAAGGGGTAGGCGACCTACTTGCAGAAGGCGCCGCTAGAGCTGCCAAGAAAATAGGAAAAGGATCTGAGAAATACGCAATAACCATAAAAGATATCGAAAATGCTGGACACTCTCCGAGAGGAATGAAAGGATTTTGTCTTGGAATGGCGACTTCAACAAGAGGCGGAAGTCATCAAGACGCAAGACCAACAGCAGAAAGAATAGGAAAATCTGACAGGAAGATACTTGAAGGAAAACCAGAATATGCTATGGGTACTCAGCGAACAACAACGTTACAAGATTCTATGTGTGTTTGCAGAATGACGGAAGGCATCTACGGTCTAACGGAAGTCACAAACGATCATCTAAACATGATCAATGTCGTTACAGGAATGAACTTGAAACTCCCCGAACTAGTTGACATCACAGACAGAATATGGAACGTTGAAAGATCATTCAACTGCCGTGAGGGAGCTCGAAGGGAACATGACGTGCAAGCAATAAGATTCATGACTGAACCCATCCCAGATGGCCCATCAAAAGGGATGTATTCACCCAAAGATGAACTTGAGATGTTAAAGGACAAATACTATGAACTAAGAGGATGGGACAAAACAACAGGAATCCCAACAAAAGATACTCTAAAAAGATTAAACCTTAACAAACAAGCCGAAGATCTCTACAAGTAGGAGAGGTGTTATCTCCCTCTCTCAATCGTTGGCAATATGCTAATGAGGCAAATACAGTGGCAACGGACGCGATCTCTAGCGTCCAATTCTCGCGCCACTATATTCTCCTTTTTTAAAAATAATTCAACTCTAATAATATCACTTGTACTTTTCATAATTACATTAATCATTCGTTTAATGAATTTTAATACTCCCACAGGTTACATGGTTGATGAGGTATATTATGCACCTGCTGCAAACTCATTGCTAAATTTTGAAGTGGATCCCAATTATGTTCATCCACCTTTAGGAAAATTAATTATAGCAATAGGAATAGCGGTTTTCGGTTACAATTCCTTTGGATGGCGAATCGCTGCCGTAATTGCTGGAAGCATAATGGTACCATCACTATATCTTTTTGGAAAGAAAGTCTTCGATAATCCAACTGCGATAATGACTTCGATTCTTCTAATCTTTGACCCAATGGTACACGTCATGTCAAGAATAGCAATGTTAGACGTGTTTTTAGCTCTGTTTGTAGTCTTAGCGTTTTTAGCATTAGCATATAACAAATATTCTTTCTCGGCTATCGCCTTGGGTTTAGCTTGCAGTGTAAAGTTATCAGGGGCTTTTGCAGTTATCGCAATAATTGCATATCTAATTTATTCAAAAAAAATCCATGAAATTATCAAAATTATCACCATCGCAATAGGAGTCTTTATGCTATGTCTACTTTCTGCTATAATCCATGATCCATCATCATTCGTAGGAACATTCATGTTCTCTTTTAACTGGCATCTAACACTTGATTCCCATCACTCATCTGCCTCCTTACCGTTTGGATGGTTAATTAATCATGTACCATTCCCAATACATTCAGATGCAGCAGAGAAGATTTCAGCTATTGCGAATCCATTCATATATCCTATTGCCATACCCGTCTCTATCTACCTAATTTATGATTGTATGCGCAAAAAAAACTGTAAATCAGAGTTACTTCCAGTTTTCTGGTTTGTTTTCGTTTACGGTTTATTCCTAATACTTCCAAGAAAAACTCAATTCATATTCTATCTTTTACCCTCAATCCCAGCTATTTTACTTCTATTTTCCTATGGAATTCTACTCATATTGCATAAGATTTCAAAATAGCTTTATTCTTGATTGCAACTCAAACAGAGGAATAAAAAGGAGATTGTGTATGCCAATAACCTTCAAAGAATTTGAGAGATTGGACTTCAGAGTAGGTAAAGTGATGCAATCCGAGAGAATAGAGGGCAGTAAGAAACTTTTCAGATTGAAAGTCGATTTGGGCTCTTCTCAAAACCAAATTGTAGCTGGGGGAGGGGAAACTTACGATCCTGAATATTTTATGAATAAGAATTTTATCGGTTTAACAAATCTCGAACCTAAAGTAATAGCTGGAACTGAATCTAATGGAATGCTTCTTGCGGCAGATGACAATAGTAAACCTATTTGGTTGAATGTACCTAATGAAGTTCCTGTAGGAACAAAAGTGCTATAATCAATTGAATGTTATGATTTTTTAGTTGGCAGGAGAAATATAGAATTGAACAATTTAATACGAGTCTTCCTGTTTAATATTCTATTAATTCTTCTTGTAACAGGTAGCAACTTGAATTATGCATCAGGATCGAGTCTAGAAGTAGAAATTGACGAGGGAGAAGCAATGGTCCTGATCGAGTCTATACTTTACCAAAACATAACTAAATTCCAAGAAATGGATACTAATATTTCAGGATCTGAACTTAGCGTGGCTAAATCTGCTTTTGAAGATGCTTTGAATGTTCAGGCGCAAAAGCCTTTGAAGATTTCATCTCTTTCTATTTATGTAAAATCGAATGATTCTTGGCTTAATGTTAGCGCCACTTTCGAATTGGATGGTATTTCATCTTCAGAGAATGAAGTGATATTGACAGATTTGAGTTGGATACCTTTCAAAGTAATATCTGATCTTAAGGTTGGAAACCTAAGTTACAATCTTGTTGGGGAAGAATATCTTCGGCCCGCAATTTATGAATTAGCTAATCAATCAGACTCAAGTCATGAATTAGCTAATCAATCAAACGTAAATTTTTTCTCACCCTTCTATACGCCAATAACAACTTCAATGGCAATGAACATTGCAGGTAACGTGTCAACATTCGATCTCGGACAAATGTCAACTAATTTCACTTCATGGAACAAATTCTTTGACGAAAATTCATTTACAACATCCTGGAATTTACCTAGCAGAACAATATTAGACCTGCGAGTTCAGATAACAAGCGAAAATGCATCTGATGTACGCACAGGAGCGACATTTTATGGTTACACCGATTCCTACGCAACTGTCTCGATTCTCGGCCACGGCGTTATAGTTGATCATTCGGTAATATATGAGAACTCATCAAGCAGATATTCAATTATTATGCTTACCGTCATTATTGTTCTGATTGCTGGGGTCATCGTTTCTCGTTATGTTGGTAAGCGTCTTATGAAAACTAAGCGTACGTCTAACTGATTTTAAATACCGCCGATCCGATCCTTGGTCATTCTCTCAAGGACGTTCGAATCAAATAGGTCAGAGTACTTTTTCTCTATTAGAGATTTGTACATTGCAACCTCTTCTTTGCTCATATACTGAAATTGGTATGGACCTAGATACGGAGATGCCTTTCCATCTCTCGTAATATATTCCATATGCATAAGCGGGTCTCCTCTTTTAATGACTATGGGCTGTCTATCATTGCTTAGGTTAACGAGTTCAAGTGCCAGTCTACCTATGAACCCACTATGAATTTTGGCCGCATTAAGGAAGGATAGACCCATTCGGCCATAACGGCTCTTCGCAGTAAGGTGTGCTATGAGATCGGGTGGTGTAAAAACGATTTCATGAGAAATGAGATTCTTATGCTCCAGATAATGGAGATTGGTCTCACCTTTAACTGTCAGAATATAACCATCCCCATCTAGCAGATTATGGTCAAACGGATATACTATTTTAGATGTTTCAATTAATTCAAGCAACTTATCTTTTCCTAATACACACATGTTATCAATACTCCAAACCTTATTATTGGATTAATGAACGATTAATGAACCATCTAATCATGTATAGGATTTACTTCAAAGAATACCTTCTTAGAAATATTGAGACCTCTATAGTCTGCAATGAATTCCAGCCTTAATTCTGTTTCTGAGCCAGACTTTACTATAAACGGATAGCTGATAACAACAAATTGTGGGTTAGTTTCCACTTTGACAGTTGTTCCATTGAATGTAGCAAAAGTATCTGAGAAAGTTAATCCTATAATATCATATTCTCCTACCGGTATTGTTGGAGTCAGCAGAATTGTGTTATGTTTACCAGTATTTCCGATAAGATCTAAACTATCTGTTTGATAGCTTATTGGTAACCATCCCGTATCGTTTTCTGCATTGGCAAGATGTATTTCTACATCAGAAAACGACACCTCCAGATTGGTCACTCCTGTGATTTCAAGAGGCCCTTCCTCTCCAGGTATTTCTGTGTAAATTATCGCCTGCCTGTATTGAGCGTTTAACCGTACAGTCCCTATAGCTGTAGCTGGATAAAGTATTACTACTATGATAATAATCAAAAGTACGGCAGAGAAAATTTGTCTTGGACTCAATATTTACACTCATCTCTTCAATCGCTAATCTATATTATGTAAATCATACCCCAGTAAACATATACTGTTCGAAATATTGGAATTATCCATACTATGAAAAGTTTACTGGCAAGACAAATCCTTTTTAATATCTCACATAACCTAAATTTACTGGAAATTTTTATATTTGAAACTGGCATAATTATTGGATACGAAAATGGTAAACAAAATACTTGTCAAATTAACAATAGTAAGAAAAAAGGACAACTATGGTAATGCAATATATCGTTCACCAAGAGTATATTTGCCTATAAAATTTACTGATGACTCAAGTTTCCCATTTAAAGAAGGGCAATCTCTACTGGCAAAAGTAGTCGGTGAAAAGCTTGTCATAGAGAAGATGCCTAAGAAAAAACGTAAGCGTGTAACATAAAAGACTTAATCCTTATAATTAGTATCAATTACTATTATGGAGAAAATCAGATGGCCAATGTAAAAATATTAATAACTCAAGTATCTGGAGAAAGATTATGGGGGATCGATACATCTCTCCCATCACAATTACAAATATCAGTAAATGTTAACTTGCTTGGATTTGAGAGGAAATCTCCAGAAATAATTGAAGCCCCCTTCGTCTTCACGGCATCATTCACCCCATCAGTTGCTCAAATCAACATAAAAGGCAGAGCACAAACCTCAGGCGAAAAAAATGAACTAGACAGAATCATGGAGGAACATAAGAGCAAAAAACCTCCTCCTAATATGATTATACAAGCCGTATCCAGTATAGCCATAGCAGAGTCAATAGTCATTGCAAAGACGATCGGCGTTCCTCCACCACTTCCACCATTTCCTGGAACACAAACACAAGGAAAGAAGATTAACACAAAATATACGACCTGAGGGTCCAATTTTTCGAATGGTTGCTAGACTCTCCAATAAATTGGATCTATGCAAATCACTAAAAACTTCTCGTTCAGCGTTAATAAAACACCACTTTTCTTTA
>JAGLGJ010000065.1 GCA_023144075.1 Candidatus Bathyarchaeota archaeon
ATCTCAGGACACGATCTTTTAGATCTTAAAATGTTACTTGAGCAAACCAACGGTAAAGGTATTAACATTTATACACACGGCGAAATGTTGCCTGCTCATGCTTATCCTGAATTTAAAAAATATGAACAATTAGTCGGACATTTCGGTACTGCATGGCAAAATCAGCAAAAAGAATTCAATAACTTACCAGCAGCAATTCTCATGACCACCAATTGTATTCAGAAACCAAGTGATTCATATAAAAAAAATATCTTCACGACTGGATTAGTTGCCTGGTCAGGCGTAACTCATATTGATAAAGATGAAACAGGTATAAAGAATTTTGAAAAAGTTATTGAAACCTCAATTAATCTTAAGGGATTTGAAGAAGACAAAGGAAAAGAAATTACTGTGGGGTTTGCCCACAATACGGTACTCAGTATTGCCGATCAAGTAATTAAGGCTGTCAAAAGTGGAGCGGTAAAACATTTCTTTTTGATCGGTGGATGTGATGGTGCTAAACCAGGACGAAACTACTACACAGAACTTGCAGAAAAAATTCCTGATAATACAATCGTACTCACTTTAGCATGTGGAAAATTCCGGTTCAACACTTTAGATTTTGGTGAAATCGGGGGTATACCTCGACTCCTTGACTGTGGTCAATGTAATGACGCCTATTCTGCAATTGTAATTGCTACTGAACTGGCAAAAGCATTTAATTGTAATGTAAATGAGCTGCCACTCTCGATTATCCTTTCTTGGTATGAACAGAAAGCTGTGTGCATTCTCCTGACCTTACTATCATTAGGTATTACTGACATTAAGATTGGCCCATCATTACCTGCTTTCATATCCCCTAATATTCTAAAAGTATTGGTGGAAAAGTTCAATCTGGCGCCAATCAGCACCCCTGAAGAAGACATAAAGAATGCAATGGGAAAACAGCTCGAGATACATCCAAGCTAAAAAATCTGGAGATAAGTGATACTTTGACTTTTAAAGCCTGTCCGGGAACAAGGAATCTCACAGGACCTGGACAGATTATTATTCGAACATGTCCGTCATGTGGTGATGAAGTAGAATTTTTCAGTGACGACACAGAAGCCAAATGCATAAAATGCAACCACATTCTCCGACAAGAAGTGACGCCATCATGCGTTACATGGTGTGAGTACGCTGAGAAATGTATCGATGATATGAAAAATAGAAGTATGATATCTTCATCTAGAGCACAAGAACTGGTTAATATGATTCCGCATAACAAAAAAAATCGTGAATAAAATTATCTATTAATTGGAGCTGAGAAAATGCCTATTGATCCAGATTTTCAGAAGAAATTAAAGACGAGTGGAAACCATTCAGGTCAAAGTCTGGGGCGAAGTAAAACCTCCTGATAAATTGGGAATTCATGGAACAGATGTAGCGGTCGACTTTGATGCCTGTGATGGTGACGGAACATGTATCAATTTATGTCCTGTATCTGTGTTTGAATGGTTTGAAACTCCAAGCAATCCTCTTTCAGAGAAGAAATCTGATCCAGTCAACGAAACTGCCTGCATTCAATGCATGGCTTGTGAGATGCAGTGCCCCACAAAAGCGATTAAAGTAACTTCACCTTGACTTATTTACGCTTCCTACGCTGTATGAATATCCATCCGAAGACCGCTGCTAATATTATTGCCAAAACTCCCGCTGATAAGGGTAGTATTTGATAATAGTCATCAGTTCCATTTGAAAAATTGTTTTGTCCTGTATTTCGAAGCTCATTAGCCATATGTTCTATTTCTATTCTATCTTTTAGTAACTCATAGAATCCATGCCACTGAACATAATCTGGGCCCATCATGAATGCACCCATTCTAGCTCTACGTCCTTCATGATGCCACATCTCATAGATCTTAAACTCTATAGGCTCATCAAAACTAGTTTTAGTCAGCAAACCATCATCATACAACTCATCTAGAATTGACTTTGCCGATTGGTATCGATCATTATAAAGTTCCACTACAATGTCAGCTTGCTCATAATAATTATCCACCCATATCTTCGAATGGCATTGGGCACACACTTTTTTCATTCTTGATAGTTTCACTTCCCAAGTAGTTCCATCACTGAAATTAACTCCCAATGAGCTCGCAATATTATCTGTGCGTCGAGAAATCGGTATTTCTAGCTCCCAACTCAACCTTGAACTGACATCATGTGTTGAAGGAACCATTGGAGCACTTGACATGTGACAACCTGCACAAGTAGGTGCACGATAATCTATACCCGCTTGCCAATCCTTCACATCCCATCCCCATTTATCATGTTCAGATGCATAGATATTGCCATGTTTTGATTCTGTAAAAATCTCCAATTGTGGATGATCAGGACCCACATGACATTGACCGCATGTTTCTGGATGCCGTGCTTCTCGAATAGAGAATGTATGACGTGAATGGCATGAAGAGCAGCTTCCCCTACTCCCGTCTGGATTTATTCTTCCGATTCCATTATTAGGCCATACAGTGAAATCTTCAATCGATTTCCCTGTCATATTGGTACCATGACAAGCTTGGCATCCTCTCAAAGTTGCTGCATCGGGTATTTCTTGACCTTCGCTAACAATGAAACCCCCCTCCATCTGACTTTCAATATATGGAAGCTTTTCAGTGTCGAACAAATATTCATAATATACTGCGCCAAGAGAATGAAGGCTTTGTTTGAATTCTTCAGCTTGATTGCTATGGCATTTAGCGCAATCCTGAGGCGACACTACATGTGATATCTCGAATCCATTATGTGAATAAGAATCTGGATCAGAAGTGTCAGCTTGATGACAGTCAATACATGTTGTACCCGCTTCTGCATGTTTACTGTTTTCCCAATCCAAAGAGATCACGTCAAGGACTTGAGAGCGAGTATGACAGTCAATGCAGTCATCACTGGCAACGATTTCTTCACCATATTCCTCCACGGAATTTTGTGCTTCAGCAAATAGCGCGCGCGATTCATCTTTAATGTGAACATTATTTGATGGAAAATCATATTGACTACTGGTTGTGTATAGGACTAAAACAACTATTATTGCAAAAGCCAGAAATTTGGTTAACCCATTTCGATTTTTCAAAACCCAAGCTGGTCCCCGACGGCACACCAGAAACGCAGCTCCGACGATGGGAATCAATAGGGCTATTTCCTTTGATAATAGGTTTAGACTATCTGTTAAAAATGAGAATCCGCAAAAGATTTCATTGAGAAGAAGCTTTGGACTTTTACTGATTAAGATCGAAGACACAATTAAAGCTACTATCATTGATGGAATGATAATGCTAGTCTGGCTAAGTCTTTTCATGATTAGTTTAGATTTGTAATTCATTCAGTTTTAAAGCCTTGCCTAAATGCGAGCTATGGCAATTTGGATTAATCCTGAAATAGTTGGATGATGTTTAAAAAGGATAATAATCAATCACAACATAAAATTCAAATGTGAGGAAATTTGAAATGAGTTTCAAAGAAACTATCCAATCGATTATAGATCGCCTTCAAGGAACTGCAAGCGTTAAAACAGTATACGGTGAACCCATAAAAATTGAAAATAAAACACTAATTCCCGTCGCCAAGATTGCCTATGGATTCGGTGCCGGCTCTGGTTCAAGCAAAGAGGAAAATGAACAAGGTGGAGGTGGCGGAGGAGGAATCGCCGTAAGACCAAAAGGTGTTCTCGAAATAACTCAGGAGGAAACACGTTTTATATCGTTTGATGAAACGCGAAACATGATAATTGGCTTAATATTAGGTCTATTTCTAGGCTTCATGATAATGCGAAGAACATCAAAGAAGTGAAGGTATCAAACTAGTATGATTCAGCTATAGTTACGCTATATTATCCGACTTAACGAATTGAATACCTTCGTCCATCATCTTTTGTAGGGCATTCGAAAGATGACCGGGTGGTGAATCAATAGCCTTCGATAAGTCTATGGGTATGACCACATCAAAGCCCAGTTTTTTTCCATCAATTGCAGAATAATATACACAGTAATCCAGTGCTAGGCCGCAAAGGAATATTCTCTTTATTCCCAGCGCATTTAGTAATCCCGAAAGTCCTGTGTATGTTTTCTTATCATTTTCAATGAATGTTGAATAGCTATCAACATCTGGATGATATCCTTTTCTTATAATTGCATGAGCGAATTTCGCTTCTATGTCTGGATGGAATTCAGCACCTTTTGAACCTTGAACGCAATGGTCTGGCCAGAGAACAGGACCTATACCTTCTGATTCGAAGGGTTCAAAGGGCTCCTTGTTATGGCTACTTGCGAATGAATGATGCCCGGGAGGATGCCAATCCTGAGTCATGACAATAGTATTGCCCTTATTATGAAATTTTTCGGCAAGAGAGTTTATTGGAGAAATTATCTCGTCTCCACCATTAACAGGAAGTGCCCCTGAAGGCAAGAAATCATTTTGCATATCAACGATGATTAATGAATCTTCTTTTCTTAACTCAATTTTTGAAACTAATTCCAAATCGCTGATGGTGAGCATATCAACATTCGTTGAATCTGTATTAGATTTTTGCATCATTGCAGTAACACCGTATGTTGCTGCGACGCTGACGGCAACACCTACAGCGGCTCTCTTTATGAAAGATCGCCTTGATAGGGCTTTCTTATTAAGTCGTTTCTTTTCAGTCATTTCGATTATTCTTCCTTTAATTCAAAGTCGATTAAAGTGGTATGAGCTAATGACAATCCTTCTACTTTCCAGACTTCAGGTGATGTCAATAGCACATTAAAAAAGTTACATAGAATAGCACGCGCTAGGCAAAGAGTTAGTGTGTGAAGCTTGAAGAGACTGCTGAGTCTCTCCAATAGTGAATACATTAGAATTACGATTGGGGCTAAGAAAGAGAATGAAACAAATTTATTGATACGTGAAAGAAACTCTTGCATAATCGATCTTTAACTATAAACTCGTCATTTTCGATTATTTTTTAGCTCAATAGTACTACTATTTTAAGTAGTGTTAATAAGTCACCTCAATAAAATAGGAACTCAGGTGTATAATATGCCCTTCATAGGACCGTGGGAAATCGCGCTTATCTTAGCAATAGTTCTGCTTCTCTTTGGACCAAAGAAACTTCCAGAACTAGCCAAATCAATGGGTGATGCAATTAGACAATTCAAGACCGCCTCGGACGGAGGTGGTGGATTGATTCCAGGATCATCGACACCAGGTGCTCCCAAAACTGCCTATCCTGCTATAGAGCCGCCTGTCCAACCTATCTCACCACAAGCAAAGTCAGCTGAAGTTCTGCTTGAGACAGCTAAGAATTTGGGAATCAAAACCGAAGGCAAGACAATGGATCAGATCTCAGAAGAAATAACTGAGAAAGCAGGCCAAAAACAAAGTAGTGTAGAAAAGTCTGAAACAGAAAAGGTTAGCAAACCTGAAACAAAAGAAGAGAAAAAGTAAGCGCACTTTTGAAGAAATATGAGATTAAGAATTCTCTTAATGCCAATTTTCTCTGATATCTTTCTATCCTGAAGAACATATCGGAGTAGGGCACCCTCCACTATATTCAGATTCCACACTAACATAATCTATTCCCCCACTCTTTTTCGGTGTCATAGATCCAATTGTAAGTACTTGATCTGTCTTACTGCCATAACGATATACAGTAATGCCTTTACACTTCATTTTATAAGCTAACCAGTAAGCCTTTTCAACATCATCAGGTGGCGCTTCTGAAGCGAAGTTTATGGTCTTGGAAACTGCATTATCGACATATCTCTGGAATGTAGCTTGCATTTTCACATGCCATTCCGGAGAGATATCAAAAGCGGTGACGAAGAGTTTTCTGATATCTTCAGGGATCTCTTCTATATCACGAATTGAACCTGTCCGCGCAATCTTTCTGATAAGCTCTTGACTATAGAATCCTCTCTTCTTAGCAATTTTCTCAAACTCTAAATTGACCTCAGTAAGTTGTGTTCCACCCATTACATTTCGAATGAATGCCACAGCAAACAGTGGCTCTATCCCACTACTTACTCCAGCGATGATGCCAATGGTGCCAGTTGGAGCAATAGTAGTTACAGTGGCATTTCTCATTGTCTTGTATCCACGATTCTTCCAAATACTCTTATCAAAATTTGGAAAAGAACCTTTTTTCTCTCCTATCTCAATTGAAGCCTTATGTCCTTCTTCTTGAATGAATTTCATGATTTTTTCGCCAGATTTTAAAGCTTCTTTTGAATCGTATGGAATCTTCATTTTTAATAGAGCATCTGCAAAACCCATGACTCCTAAGCCAATTTTTCGGTTGGCTTTTGTAATCTTCTCAACTTCTGCAGTAGGGAATTTATTGACAGCTATAACATTATCAAGAAAATTCACAGATTTTTTGACAGCAATTCCAAGATCTTCCCAGTAAACTTCTTGATCATCGACAAATT
>JAGLGJ010000066.1 GCA_023144075.1 Candidatus Bathyarchaeota archaeon
GTTAAAATATCTATAGCATATCTTACTTGAATTATTAAGCAGATAAAAATTTCTTAATATATAATGTCTTTATCGTCGCTATATAGGTTGGATTCGAGAGATCTATATTTCGAAGTGAATTGAGTAAGATTATGGTTGATGGGTCTTGGTAAGGGTAGTTGTCGATGAACGGGAGAGACCAAATGTCCCCGCATGTCTTAAGAAGCTTGGTTTGACCCTGGATTATCGTATGCTTGAGGAGGGGGACTATATTGCTGCAGAATATGCTGTAGAGAGAAAAACTGTTCGAGATTTCATTTCATCGCTATATTCAGGAAGACTTTTTGATCAGGCCTACCGATTGGGACAAGCATATCAATTCGCAATAATAATCGTTGAAGGTAATCTTAATTCAGCATTAGAAAAGATGAAAAATCCAAAAGTTTTTTGGGGTGCTTTGATCACCCTATCTTTTGGTTATGGAATACGCCCCTTTTTTACTAGAGATCCTGCGGAGACGGCTGAGCTTATTTGGATTCTTGCCAAGCGTCCTCCTGAGGTTCGTTCTCGACCACCAGTTATAGTAAAGAAGCCTAAATATGGCCAAATTCGTGAAGGTCAAATTGTTCTGCTTCAGGGGTTGCCGGGGATAGGAGCTCGTTTGGCGCAAAAACTTTTGAGGCGATTTGGAACCCCTAGAAAAGTTTTCTTGGCTACAGAGTCAGAACTCAATACGAGAGGGGGATTAGGGAAAGCAAAGACTGCAAAAATTACATATGTCCTTGATACTACTTATGATGGGTTAGATAAGAAATCCGAGCAATTGAAGCTCTCAACTTCCAAACCGTAATTATAAAAAGTTCGATGTTTAGTCATACATAGAGGCTTTGGGGAAAAATGGCGGTCAAAACCTTCACTCTAGCTTGGTACCAAATTACTAAAGGTGTAGAGAGAAACCTCTCAAAGATTTCGCATAAACAAGTTGAAAACATGATCAATATGTTACTTTGGGCAAAATACAAACACATTCTCATAATTGGTGTCGGTCGAAGTGGTCTTATAGGTAGAGCCTTTGCGATGCGACTGATGCATCTTGATTTTGATGTTTATGTGATGGGTGAGACAATCACGCCAGCTATTGGTAATGGAGATTTGATAATTGCGATTTCAGGATCCGGAACTACAAAGCTAGCAGTAACTGCAGCTGAGATAGGAAAAGAAGTTGGAGCTCGAATCATAGCAGTTACTTCACATCCGAACTCTGACCTTGGAAAAATAGCTGATCATGTAGTCCAAATCAGAGGTAGAACAAAAATTGCCAAAGAGAAAGACTATTTCCTACGCCAACTAACAGGAGTTCATGAACCTTTAGCACCACTTGGAACGATATTCGAATTGAGCGCTATGATCTTCTTTGACAGTTTGATTGCAGAACTAATAAAAAGACTGGGTAAAAGCGAAGGCGAGCTTCGCAGAAAGCACGCTACAATAGAATAGAATTGTTCTTTCCTTTTTTCTCTTTGAGTTCGGCATCGTCGATTTCTAATTGGCCTCTGTCTTCGTTCCACGTTTTATGAAATCTCTTGACTGTGATCTTTTTTTGGAAGAGGGGGCCATCAAGAACAAATGTTTCATATTCTCCTCCTTCACCAGCTGGATTTACTCCATGTTTTTCTTTCAGACGATCTAATTCTTGAGCAAGATTTTTATCAAGTCTTCTACCAAGCCAGCTTGAGTCTAGACCAAGAGCTGCTGTGCTTACTATGATTATTTCAAGTCCAGACTCAAGTTGATCAAGGAGTAGTTTCGAAGGATCCAGACCCCATAATGGTGTATAAACTCTGAGTCCTAAGTCAATAGCGATATCTTCCATTCTTCTTCTCTGATATTGACTTGCAAGGGCGCCAGCAGCAATCCCTTCAATTCCAAACTTATTCTTGATATCTTGAAGATGTTTGCTTAACTCGTATTTTTCATCTTCTCCTTCTGATTCAATATTGTATGTGGCTATTTGCATATTCATTGCTTCAGCCTGTAGTTTGGTCCATCTAATACAGGGATGATGGAACAACCAAGAATCTTCACTTTTAGGATGAAGAGTCAGTAAGACTTTGACATTTAGTTTTGCATCAATTGACTTCATAATTGTATAACAACTATCTTTTCCTCCACTGAAGAGAACGGCGATGTCCATATTGGATTCTATCCATTTCCTCACTATTGTCTTCTGTGAGGTTTACCTTTTCGTTTGAATTTAGCCTTAAATATTTCTCTGACGACGTTCATCGTATCGGAATCCTTTACAAGAAAGAATGACCTTCCACTCTATTTTATTTCTTTCACATCGCCAATTTATAATTATAACGATTGATCATTGCGGTGAATCTGTAACGATGATTGGTAAACATCTGAATTAAAAATTTGATAACCTGTATGCCTTAGATGGTAAGCACACAGCCGAAATGAAATGAACAGATAACAAAAATAGTCAACTTTAAAAGTTAACGCTACCCTTGGTGCTAGCCCTTATCAGAAATGGGACTGGAGGAAATAAATTTGCCTCGATATAAAACAACTGCAGAAATATTGAAGTTAATTGAGAATAAAGACCAAATCCGAAAGATCTAGCTAAAACTCTGGTTAGTCCGGAATATATTGGTATTATTGCTCATGTTGATCATGGAAAGACAACGATGTCTGATTCACTATTAGCATCTTCTGGGCTTCTTTCTCCATCACTAGCTGGAAGTGCCTTGGCACTCGACTATATGGAAGAAGAGCAAAAAAGACAGATGACCATTAAAGCTGCCAACGTAAGTCTGATGCATGAACGAAAAGACGTTTCATACGTAATCAATTTAATCGATACACCTGGTCACGTAGATTTCTCAGGTAGAGTCACTAGATCTCTCAGAGCAATAGATGGAGCTGTTGTAGTCGTTGACGCAGTTGAAGAAGTTATGGTGCAGACTGAAACCGTCACAAAACAAGCGCTTGAGGTGAGGGTTAGACCGGTTCTTTACATCAACAAGATAGATCGGCTTATCAAGGAACTAAAGTTAAATTCAGAACAGATCCAGGAACGCATTGCAAGAATAATAAGAGATTTCAATCAATTAATAGAAACTTATGCCGAGCCACAGTTTAAAAACAAATGGAAAGTGAGTTTCGCAGATAACACTGTTGCTATGGGTTCTGCAAAAGATCGTTGGGGATTCACAGCTGAAATTTCTGAAACCAAGGGAGTCAAATTCCAAGATGTTGTCAATGCATACTTAGAGAATAAAGTGGATGATCTAAGGGAGAAAGCCCCGCTTAATGAAGCTATATTGAATATGGCCGTGGAGGCAATGCCGGCACCGCACATTGCCCAGAAGTATCGAGTTGAAAAATTATGGAAAGGTGATGTCAATAGTGAGATAGGGCAAGCTATGATTAATTGTGACGATAATGGACCGGCCGTGATGGGGGTATCAAATATTGTTGTCGATCCACAAGCAGGAGTTGTCGCCACTGGACGTTTATTCTCAGGAACATTAAGTGAGGGTAATACTGTTCAATTGATTGGTGCCAAGACAGATTCTAGAATTCAGCAAGTCTGTATCTATATGGGTCCCTATAGGGAAATTGTCGGAACACTTACTGCTGGAAACATTCCAGCTTTGCTTGGACTTGATGAGGCGCGAGCTGGTGAAACTATAGCAACGGTAAAGGATACGGCGCCATTTGAGGCTGTCAAATATGTTACTGAACCTGTCGTTACGCTTGCTGTCGAGCCAAAGTTTGCCAGAGATCTTCCTAAGCTTGTAGATACGCTAAGAAAGCTATCGATTGAGGATCCAAATCTGGTTACTACCATCAATGAAGAGTCTGGAGAGTATCTGATAGCTGGAATGGGTACATTGCACCTAGAGATTGCGACAACATTGATTGAGAAAACTGGTCTCAAGATTACCATGTCGAAACCAATTGTTATGTATAGAGAGAGCATCAAAAAAGCGGTTGGACCATTTGAGGGTAAATCTCCAAACAAACATAGCAGGATTTTCATGGAAATGGAACCTCTCACTGATGAAGTTATTGATATGATAAGGACTGGTAAGATTGGCGAATATATGGACAAATCAGCGATGGCGAAGGTATTAAGAGAGCAGGGATGGGTACCAGGAGAAGCTAAAGGTGTGTGGAGTGTCGATGAGAGTTGCAATATGCTGACTGAAGTTACCAAAGGTACGCAGTTCCTACAAGATGTCAAAGATATGGTTGTCGCCGGCTATAGATGGGGAATAAAAGAAGGTCCTTTAGCTTATGAACAGATTAGAGGGGTTAAGGCGAGAATTACCGACATTAAGCTACATGAAGATCCTGTTCATAGAGGACCTGCTCAAATAATGCCAATGACACGGCGAGCATTCTTTACTGCTTTTCTATCGGCTGAACCCACTTTAATGGAACCTATTCAAAGAATTACTGCCAAAGTAGTTCCAGATCTCTTAGGCGCTGTTACCAGTGTGATTAGTCAAAAGAGAGGTAAGATAGTTTCTGTAGACCAGAAAGGAAACATAGTTCTTATTGTTGGAGAGATACCTACGGCTGAAACTTTCGATCTATCTGAGGCTCTTAGAGGTGCAACAGCAGGTCGGGCCTTCTGGGGTCTGGAATTCGCGAGATGGGCTTCTGTTCCAGCCTCACTGATAGGACAAGTAATTCAAGATATCAGAAAGAGAAAGGGTTTACCTGCTGATATACAAAAGGCAGAAGACTTTATGGATTAAAAAAAGTTTGGTCACTACTTCATATTCCAAAAATATGTCGGAGGATCCAGAATACTATTCCTGCCAAAAATGCTAATCCTAAGACTATCAGAACAATTACTGCATAAGTAACGACTTTCCCTAGCAAATGGAGATCAAGATAACTCTCTTTTTCTTTGCCATTATCACTCTGAATATTACTTATTTTGTTTTCATTTCGCATCAAAACTGTTCACCAATATTTGGTTGTAAGTTTTACGTGGCTTTAACTTTTTGGAATATTGTATTTGCACAACTATCTATGTATCAAGGTCAATTGTTTTCATTATATTTTTTTGTAGCAAGTTATATGTGAGTTAATGAATTAGTTTTCGCAATTCTCTTGTGTGTGATTAT
The DNA here is from genome assembly GCA_023144075.1 of Candidatus Bathyarchaeota archaeon. Taxonomy (GTDB): domain Archaea; phylum Thermoproteota; class Bathyarchaeia; order 40CM-2-53-6; family RBG-13-38-9; genus RBG-13-38-9. The sequence goes on from JAGLGJ010000066.1 coordinate 5,130, forward strand.
CTATTGAGGATGGTTTTCGTCGGTCTCAGTTTTGGAGTGTTTTGCGCAAATATTGGATTTCTTGCTACAGTAACATTTGTTCCGTTATTTGCAAGATCATTAGGGATAGGAATGGCTGAAATTGGATTCATAATGGGGATGTATTTCATTGTTGCAACAATAATGATGGTTACTATTGGAAGCCTTTCAGACATTGGTGGGCTTAGAAACATAATTATTGTAATCGGTCTAGCCGGATCTGCAGTTATCTATTGGTTGATAGGAATAAGCACAACTTACCCTCAACTACTGATTTTAGCGGGGCTTTTAGCAGCTGCAGACTCTGCATATCGGCCCACCTCAGTCGTGGTCATAGCTCAGTTATCTTCACGATCAACGCTCGGTAGAAACATCGGAATATTCAATGCTTTCATTGCAGGAGGCATGGGTGTTGGATGTTTAATCGGAGGGCAGATTGCGGACAAATTTGGATTATCAAGTGTCTTCACAATGTCTGCACTCATACTTGTTGTCGGAACTTTATCTTCAATGACGAGTCTGAGGTTTGACAAAAAAAATATTTTCAGATCTAATTCAAGGTCTTGGAAAAGAATAAATCTCAATCTATCTTCCATGCGAAGAGAATATCTGATAACGAGTGGTCTTTTACTTTTATGTGTAGGTATTTTCTTTAGAAATGCAGGTTTTAGAGGAGTGACCTCTTTTCTCCCAATCTATTTGACGAATCTTGGTGCTGATAACTCCCTAATCGGATTAATCATAGCTTTCAATTTTGCTGTTCAAATAATTTTAATGCCTTCGATAGGCTGGATGTCAGATAGAATTGGTAGAAAGCGAATTCTAAGTTTAGGAATGTTTGCAACATTTCTGGCCACATTCCTACTTTCGACAGTAAATAATCCCCTTGAAGTATTTGGAATTGAATTAGCTGTAGCTTTCTCTTGGGCATGTCTACTAGTGGCAAGTAACGCTTTCGTTGCAGATATTTCACCACCAGAAAGACTTGGAAGTATGATGGGTTTAGTCTTTACATCAATGAATCTTGGTGGTGTAATTGGGCCAATAGTAGCTGGAATCACATCAGAGATTTTTAATCTCAAAGTAACATTTCAAATTCTTTCTATTTTTCCATTAATTGCTCTCATACTATCATTGACACTGATTAGAGAATCGAAAAAAGAAAGTCCAATAGTAGA
>JAGLGJ010000067.1 GCA_023144075.1 Candidatus Bathyarchaeota archaeon
TAATAGGAAATGGTAAAAATATGACTCTGGCTTACTCAAGAATTCAACCTGACGCCGAGATCCCTGAACATAGACATCCTCATGAACAGCTGGGATACTGCCTTGAAGGCGAGGCGAGATATAAGATAGGTGAAAAAACATACGAAATCAAAAAGGGTTATAGTATCTTCATTCCAGCAAATGTGATACACTCAGCCAAGATTACTGGTAAGCAAGAGTTTGTAAGTATCGAGGCTTTCTCTCCACCACGACTAGACCTCGTCAGCAGGAAATTTGCTCCTGAAAAAATCTGAAAAAAAATCGTTAGTATGCACTTAGATTGACTTTGATGAATATAGATTTGAAAAACCTAATACAAATACTTGAATAGGATTATTATTAATTTAAGTTGAAATATTTTCTTACAAAAGGATAGTGATATGATGTTTACATTCTCAAAATTTCTTCAAATCGCATTAATATTATGTCTATTTTCTCCAATGATCGACCAAGTCGAATCTAACGATAAGGCTCAGGATTTTCAATTAAAGGACATTGACGGTAACACATTTTCACTTTCCGATTTTAAAGGCAAAGTCGTCGTTTTAGAATTTTTCGCATCGAAATGTGGACCTTGTAAGCCACAGTTAATGGAACTTCGTGAAATCAGGTCCGCATATCCTGAAGATCAAGTAAAAATTATCTCCGTAAGTTTTGATCCTCGTGCCGATACTGATGAGGTTTTAAGAGATCTAGCGAAGAATGTAAGTGTCACATGGATTATGGCAAGAGACACAATAGGCATTGCTGACGTTTATGGTGCAGATATGGCACCGACAACATATTTGATTGATAGAGCAGGGAATATCCGATATGTAAGCCCAGGATTGACAAAATCTGACAGACTCATGCCTAAAATAGATGAACTAGTATCAGAACCATTTCAACCCGATAATGAAGTTGCAACTGATTCCGGAAATACTGGTTTAATTCTTCTGTTAATAATAATTATAATCGCGCTAGCAATATTCATAATAAGAAAGAGAAAATCTTCAAGAAGAAAAGAAAGAAGGCATAGCCACCGTTAATTATTGAGTGTTCTCAGAGTTATTGCTTGCCTGCTTTTGCGTTGGATATCGCATTCAAAATCGCATTTACGAAATCTTCTGGTTTTGCTCCGACTAGAGTATACTCTTTAGCAAAGAAGTTTTGTATATGGCTAGTTAAGATTTCTGGTTCAGCTCTTAACATGAGCAGACTACCTTCTAATTCTTCAATTGCTTCTTCAGGATGAAGGAAAAAATCTCCAGTGATTATCAACCGCATTACAACATTAGAACGTTCGTGGACATCACATTCTACTCTTATTAGTTTTCCACCTTGCGCCTTAAGTTCTGAGTTTCCTATCATTCTTTTTATCTCCTAAAAGTCCAATCGTTATTCGCATATTTTTCTTTGCTCAATTTTTCAGCTAAAGTCATCTCTTCATCGGTAATTTTTCCTTTCGCCAATTTTATTCCAAGTGATTTTTTAAATCCTTTCTCAATAGCTTCTGCTACTTGTTCATGTGAAGGTTTCTTCGACAACTCTTCGTTGAGTGTTGTAACACGTTTCTCTGCAGAACTAATCATTTTATCACGAATTTTCTCATCAGATACTTTCAACAGTTGGAACATCTTCTCAAGATTGGCGTCAACCAAAATGGTACCAAGCTGTAACACCATTCCAAGTCTTCTGGTTTGAGCGTTACCTGAGATCTTCCTTCCTGCAACGACAATATCATTCACTGGTTGGAAGGAAGCTGCGACTCCTAAAGATAAAAGCCCTTCAATAATACAACCACATATTATTTGATAAGATCTGAGAATATCTTTGGGGATAAGTCTCTCTTCCTCGCTTGTCATCATACTGTAAGTGACTTCTCCCAGGTTGTCGTGGAAAACTGCGCCTCCACCTGTGATCCTTCTCACTACATCTACACCCTCTTCTTTGCATTTTTCTAGATCGACTTCAGCTTGGGGATTCTGAAAGTAGCCTATCGATACTGCAGAGGGCAACCATTCATAGAGTCTTACAGTGTTAGGACTTTTACCTTTTGAACAATTGATTAAAATTGCTTCATCAATAGCCATATTCATCGCTGCATTGTTCTTGGCTAATGCTAATAGACGCCATTTGGAAGAGGTATTCATCATGATTAATCTGAACTCGGAGACTAACACATAATCATGATATTTAACTTAATTTCTTGACATATTTTCAAGACCTTAGCTCTGTTATTTAGAGATTCTATCTGCGAGCACGGATCTTCGGATTTAGTATTTCATTAAGGGTTGTTCCAATAAATACGAAGGATAGTGAAATTAATGTTATCGCGATTCCCGGCGGAATGATCCACCACCAAGCAAAATGTTGGAACGCCCCAAAGGCGTTAGCAGAATAGAGCATCCTTCCCCATGAGGGAGTATTTGGATCACCTAATGCTAAGAAACTCAGTGCTGCCTCAGTCATTATGGCTCCAGGAATATATAGTGCAATTGTTGCAAAGGCGAGAGGTAAAACATTACCCAAAAGATGTCTGAAAATGATGTGCCAATTCGATGAACCTAAGGCTCTTGAAGCCTCGACGAAGGTAGCGGTCTTCAATTGTAAAACCTGAGCTCTAACCACACGAGCGAAACCTGGCCAACTTAATATTCCAAGCAAGAAAACTATATTCCAAATATTCCTTCCGAAAAGACCACTTAAGATCATTAATAATGGGAGCCCAGGTAAAACCAATAATACATCAACCATTCTCATCGATACTTCATCGGTTAATCCACTTTGATATCCTGAAAGTAGGCCGACAAAAAGTCCTATACTTACAGCAAGAAGTGCAGCACTAACCCCTATCAAAAGCGAGATTCTCGCACCGTATAGTAATTGTGAAAAAAGGTCTGATCCAAGATGATCAGTACCTAATACACCATGGACTCTTCCAGGAACATTGAATAGGAGACTACCTATTGACATTTTAAAAGATGAGATAGAGGACGACTCATCTTTTTCTGCCTGTACTCTCATGATAATAGCATATTTTCCTTCCTTTGTGAAAATACGTTCTGCAACGTTTTGATACCATTCTAATCCCATTTTAGATTTATACTCAAATGGAAGGCCTTTCGAATCAAGATTCAATTCGCGAGGAGATAAGGCCCTTGCACTTTTTCCACTACTCCAAATTAAGAACGACTCATGGTCTGGATTCAACATGAAGAGTTCAACCTGATATTCGGTATTAGCTATCTCATCGAATTGGAATTCAGTATGGATTTGAAAACTAAGCGGAGAATCGTACTGATAATCAAAATAATGCACCAATTCAGCAATTCCAGATGCTTCAGAAACATTCTCAGAATAAAATCCTAGAGTTATTGGATCGACATTGTCCAGATTGAATGATCCTGCTAATCGTACATCCCAATTCTGATCATTGACAGTCGACATTACATGGAAGCTCATTGTTTCTGGATATCGACTGTATTGTGGAAAAATTCGATACCATGCTGGAAGAGCTATGCCTTCAGCCAAGAATCGGTCATCTATTGGATGATATGGACTCAAGATGGGTGCGAAAATTGCCATAATAAGAAAAAGTATGAGAATTGCAAGACCTACCATACCCATCTTACTTCGTTTGTATGAGGACCAAAAATTTGAGAGATCTTTATTTGGCAACTTCATTTCCTCAATAGCGAATTCTTGGGTCAAGCAGACCATATATCAGGTCGACAATAAGATTGGCAAAGATCGTTACTAAACTAAGTAGAAAGAAGGTTCCTTGCATCACGGGATAATCATTCTGTAAAATTCCCTCGTATAGATAACGACCGACACCATGCCAACTAAAAATTGTCTCTGTAATAACAGCCCCACCAATTATCCCTGCAAGACTTAACCCTACCATTGTCGAAATTGGAGGCAGTATACTTCGTAAACCATGATGATAGAGTATTGTGTTAGGATCAAGGCCTTTGGCCTTTGCCATTTGGATGTAGTCTTGTGCCAGTACATCTATCATAAGATTCCTGACTATCAACATGTACCCACCAAAGCCAATAATGACCAGAGTGATCATTGGAAGAGTCAGATGCCAGAGTACATCGATAATATAATCTAGCGTATTTGGTGGGGGTGGTCTGGAAACTGTACCTGCCACTGGGAAGTTGATCATCCCATTCGTCATTAGTGGCAGATAATAGGCAAATGTCAGTAGCATTAGTAAACCAAGAAAGAAAACTGGCAATCCCTGAGTTATCATACCGAAAGTAACAGTGGCAACATCTTTCTTTGTACCTCTTCTAGAACCAGCATACACACCAAGTATGATGCCCAATGTGATAGTCAGAATTGTTGAGGAACCCATTAGAAGAATGGTGTTGGGTAATCGTTCCATTAGTTCATCTGCGACATATCTTTGGGATACAAAGGAAATCCCTAGTTGTCCACTAAATAGATTGTATAAATAAGTGAAGAATTGTTCATAGAGAGGTTTATTCAAACCCCACATTTCTAATAATGATTGACGTGCCTCTAAAGGGAGATTTGGACTTATGAAGTGAGCTATTGGATTTCCAGGCATGATCCTGAAGATGAAGAATTGAAGGGTAACTGCTATGATCAATACTATTACAGTGTTTATGACTCTTCTTGTTGCATATGACCTGAAGCCCATTAAGGCACACGTCTAATGCGTGATACTCTCACGTTTTCTTCTTTTTATTATTAAATAACTTGCAGCTAAAACCATCATGACAGCTATAGCCACTAGATACATATTGTTTTGATTTGGCTGTTGGGCCATCTCCTCGTCAATTTTTTCTTCAGTCTCAGATGGTTGTGATTTCTCTTGTATTTTTTTGAAATAATTTGGATTTGCTGTAAGTCTCCAGAACTCTCCAGGTTTTTCTTCTGATAAAATAAATGGACCTGACCCAATCATCTTGGTTAGTCCAGGACTTGATGGATGGGGTTCCCTATCAGGTTGGAAAGTTCTCCAGTCTGAGACATCTTTCCAGATATGTTCTGGAATAATTATGATCCCTCCAACATCTATCAAATTGAAGATGCTTGTGCCATTCAGGGTAACCTCAACTACTTGAGGACTGGGCGTGTTGACTTCGATAACTTGTTCAACGACAGGTAGGAACGTTGGGATCTTATTTTCCTTTAAGTATTCAATGGAGAATTTCACATCGTTTGATGTTAACGGTTTACCATCTTGCCATGTGGCATTTTTTGCTAGGTTAAAGATTATTTTTTGGCCTTCGTGACCATTCAAAGTTAATGTTTCAACATTCCAGTCTTCAGCCAGATATGGAACAATCTCACCTGTATCAGGATCTGAAGCCAATAAGGAATCGTATATCAATGTGATAATCTTCTGTCCATAGGCTCCGGTTCCATATAGTGGATTGAGTGTTCTTACCTTTCCTCCAATGTCAATCTTTACTGTGCCCCCAGTTTCAGCTTCTGACGTATGTAGATTAAGATACGTCCAGAATGCTCCTGAAGAAAAATATCCAATTCCTCTATGTTTGATCATACCTACCCAACCTTTTCGGTAAGCTTCTATTTGATATCTTGAATATACTGGAGTTCTTGCCGCTAGATCTCCAATTATATCCTGGGCATCCAGTATGGCTCTCATTGCTTCATCATCTGTCTTTGATTCAAATCTGAACTTGTATAGAAGCTGATCAAGTTGAGGATCTCTTACTCCAGCCGTATTATCTCCATCTGGAACGTCAAGATTTGAGTGATAGTAATCATATAGCCATCTTGGGAACCTTCCGAGATTTGAAACACATAAGAAATACATATCGAAATCTCGTTCAGTCAATACTCTTGTTAATAAGGCATCAAAAGCTACACCTTTTTGGTAAGCATCAATACCAACCTTCTTCATTTCTTCGACCACTAACTTGGCAATTTCATAGGATGTTGGTGCTTCCTCTTGGGTTGGTGAGATCATAGTAATTTTTTCTACAAGATTGCTATTTTCATCAATCAGCCTACCATTTTCATCCCAACTATATCCTGCTGAAATGAGTATTTCTTTTGCTTTTGATGGATCATATGGATATACATCAACGTCAGGATTGTGCCATTTTCCAAATGTCGGAGATGTTTCGTACAACATAGGAGTAACAGTAATTCCTTCGAAGAGTCTATTCGCGATCTCCTGTCTGGGGACTAGATGAGCTATAGCTTTCCTGATCTCTTTATCG
>JAGLGJ010000068.1 GCA_023144075.1 Candidatus Bathyarchaeota archaeon
ACATGAAATCCAACCTGGAGATAGTTAAACGGAATACCGACCGTTTACTAAAACTCACCAGAGAACTTCTTGACCTGCGCCGAATGGAATCTGGAAAACTAGAATTGAATAAAGAAAATCTAGACTATCAAAAGATCATTAAGAATTGCCTAGAAGAGATTAATCCATTATTTGAAGAAAAACAGCAGATACTTAACATCAAATTACCAAAAGAACAATTGATTATTAAAGCAGATAATATCAGGCTCAGCCAAATTCTAATGAACCTTCTAAGCAATGCTAACAAATTCACTCCAGAAAAAGGGGGAATAAGCGTAATTGTTGAAAACACAAATGGCGAAATTCGAACAACGATATCCGATTCTGGAATTGGTATTAGAAAAGAAGATATTAACAGAATTTTCGAACCATTCTCATCTATCAAGAAGCCGACTTATATCAAAGGAACTGGCCTAGGTTTAAGCGTAACTAAAGGTCTCGTAGAAGCTCACGGAGGCAGAATAAAAGTCAATTCACAAGGTGAAGGAAAAGGAACAAACTTTACTTTTAATCTACCAAAATCAAAGTGACATAATTTGCCAGATAAAATTTTGATCATTGACGATGAACCGGATATCAGAGGTGCAGCTAAGATGATTTTGGAAGGCGAAGGATTTCTAATAACAATAGCCACTAATGGTGATGAAGGCATCCAGAAAGCGGAGAAAGAGATACCTGATCTTATACTTTTAGATCTTGTAATGCCTGGTAAGAGCGGACTAGAAACATGCCAGATCCTAAAATCCAAACCTAAGATCAAACACATACCTGTTGTAACATTCTCCGTTTTAGGTCGAGATGTCGATCGAAAATTGACACAAGATGCAGGCGCAGACGGACACTTAGTGAAACCGTTCACTCCCGACGGAATAACTTCAACAATTAATCAACAATTAGATCTATCAAAACCAAAAAAATTTTTTGAACAGGTAGGAGCAGAATCTTCTGATATTAAAGGAAAAAAGTTCCTTTTTGAATTCGATCCATTTACACCTTATGAAAGATTGATTAGAGATTTCGCAATAGGATCCATTGCAAACAAAGAGGCAATAGTAGTGTTAAGCCCTAGCGGCACAAGTATAAGAAAAACACTTGAAAATGAAAAGAATGTAAAAATAATTGACTTGACACCCGACATCATGATATCGTCAATTATTAGTGAAAATCCCAAGGGTCCATTAAACTTGGTTTATGACAGTCTAACAGATCTTATTTTGTCTACTCAACCTCAATCGGCATATTTGTTTGTTAGAAATTCGTTAAAATTAATGTCCGACACTAGAATTACTTCATTATTCCTTCTCAATCCCTCTGCACATGAAGAGAAAGATGTATACGGTCTTAGAGGTCTTTTTAGTAGTCGCATAGTATATGGTAAAGAAGGAGTAAGCAGTCTAAAATTAACCTAGTATTTTTTATTAGTGCGCGCTAGAAGTCACACTAGTTTTATTTAGATATTCAATTTAACGTACTATTCCTGAGGATGGTTACACTTGCGAATGGATTTTACAATTCAAATACCAAAACAAATCTTGTTTGGCGAAGGCACCGTAAAAGAGGTCCCGCAATTAGCTAAGGAATTTGATGCTAAATCAGGCCTTCTCATCACTGATCCGATTCTTAGTAAAATCGGATTAACCAAACAGGTGCTAGAACCTCTAAAAGAAACAGGTATGAAAATTGACTTGTTTGATCAAGTGGAACCTGAACCTACCCTCAAATCCGCAGAACAAGTTGTACAATTTGCACGAAAGTCCGTTTACGACATAGTCATAGGTTTAGGAGGAGGGAGCTCACTTGACATGGCAAAATTAGCCTCAATAAGTATTACAAATCCAGAGCCAATAACGGATTTCGTTGGAGTCAAAAAGGTCCGAAAACCAGGCATTCCAAAGATACTCATTCCAACAACTTCGGGAACTGGCTCAGAAATAACAATGAACTCCATCATCTCTAACAAGCAAGAACATTTGAAAATGGGCATAGTCTCACCACATATTATTGCAGATGTCGCAATTATAGATCCCCTGCTCACTCTAAGTATGCCACCAACAGTAACAGCATCCACAGGATTAGATGCTTTAACTCATGCTATAGAGTCGTTAATGTCAATAGATCTTAACCCATTCTGTGAGCAACTCGCAAACAAAGCAGTAAGACTCATCTTTCAAAGCCTACCGACAGCATATAGCAATGGAAGTGATCGTACAGCTAGACAAGAGATGTCTTTAGCCTCAATGCTAGCTGGAATATCTTTGGCAATATCTGGAGTATGTGCTGGACATGCGGCAGCTTACACATTTACTGTTACAGTTCCACATGGTGTAGGTTGTGCATTAACGCTTCCTTATGTTATGGAACTCAACGCACCGTCATGCCTACCAAAACTCGCAGCAATTTCTGAAGCAGCCCAAGTAAATGAAACTAGAGAAAATAATGAAAAAAATGCTTACAATGCTGTACAGGCTGTTAGAAAGCTAATGGAAAAAGTCAACAGTCCTCTATCATTAAAACAAATAGGAATTAAAGAGACCGATATTGATTCGATGGCTGAAAATATACTTAAAGTAAAAAGACTCCTTGCTCATAATCCAAAAACTCTTACAATTGAAGATACAAGACCACTATTCAACAGAATGTTTAAAGGAACAGCACTTCCTCTATCCGATTATAAAAAAATCAATTAAAGACAATTAATATTCGCAATTTTATCCTATTTTTTCAGACATCATGGAAATTCGGAAAAGCCAAAAACCAGTAACTATCATAAATCATAATCACTCAAACAACATTAGTGTGAGCTTCATATCGATATTACAGAAAGGTTATCACGATTGAATAAAGCAAAATTATCAGAAAACGATGAATCAAAGGATCTACTTGATAATTTTTTTTCTCCGAAAAGCATAGCAATAGTGGGTGCTTCTTCGAAACCAGGAAAGATAGGAAATGAACTTGTAAGGAATATATCACGATACAAGGCTGACGGTCGAATATACCCTATTAATCCTAAATCTGAAAGCATACTAGACTTGAAATGTTACCCATCAATTACCCAAGTCGAAGACAATATTGACCTAGCCATCTTTGTTGCACAATCCAGCATTTTACCCAAACTAATCGAAGAGGCGGGATCTCACGGTGTAAAAAATGCCATCATAGTATCTGGTGGCTTTAAAGAAATGGGTGATGAAAGAGGATTTTACCAAGATCAAGTCATGACAAACGCACACAAACATGGTATGCGAATAATTGGGCCTAATTGTATCGGAGTTTTCGATAGTAAATCCAAATTTGACACTTTCTTCTATCCACATGATCGAATGGTAAGACCCGATGCAGGAGGTGTCTCATTCATCACTCAGAGCGGAACGTTCGGTCTTACTTTCCTTGAGTGGGCAACAAATTCAAAATTAGGAATTCGAAGACTCGTAAGTTTAGGAAATCGTTGTGACGTCAATGAGATGGATATAGTTCGATATTTAGGTAGAGATCCGCTGACGAAAGTAATAGCCTTGCATATCGAAAGCTTTAGCGATGGAAGACAGTTAATTGAGGCCGCAAGAGAAGTCTCTTTAAAAAAGCCCATAATACTACTCAAAACTGGACGAGTTGAAGGATCTAAAGCAGCAATGAGTCATACCGGATCGATGACTGGATCCTATCAAGTATGTAAATCCATTCTATCGAATTCAGGAATGATAATGGTTGAAACATTCGAAGAACTTTTCGACATCTCAAAGGCTATTGAAAAACAACCTTTTGCCAAAGGCAAAAACATAACAATAGTCACTAACGCAGCAGGACCGTCTGTAGCTGCTTCTGATCTATTACATGATTTGAACTTGAATATGTACGAATATACCCTAGATACGTTGAAAAAACTTCGTGAGATGTTGCCGACATATGCTGTCATCGGAGAATATGTTGACCTAACTGGAAGTGCTACAAGTGAAGACTATGAAAAAACATTTCAAATATTACTTGAAGATCCGAATATTGACGCGATACTGAACTTCGTTGTTTTTTTGAACCCACAATTGTCTCCTGATGTTGTGGAGGCTATTGCAGCAGCACAAGATCAATGTCGACCAATAGTTACTTGGGCAACGGGAGGAAAATTTGCACAAAAGCTCATTTCTAAACTTGAAGAATTAGGTATACCAACCTATCCAACTTCAGAAAGAGCAGTAAAAGCAATTCAAGGATTGATTAGAACAAGTGGGAACGCGCACGTAAACCAACAGCAGATATCGTAAAATTTACCGATATGATAAAGAGAGTTCCCTTAGTTTCTGAAATGCCAATTGAAGAAATGAAATTGAACTCTGTAATAGTATTCGATAGTCAATGTGCTGTGGCAGATGCTCGTATAAAGATTCGATTGGATGGAGAGAAATAGTAAAAAGATAGTTTAGATACTCCAAGCTGTTGTAGGATAAACAACTATTCCACCTTCATCTATTTGATAAATCCTAGTTTGGTCATCATGTTTTGATTCCCTCATTTTCACTATTCTAATTGTTTTAACCGCGCCCTTTCCCATTTCTAAGGACTGCATAAGAATTACTCCATGAACAGCATAATCTTCTATGGGTATCTCACCAGCCAGTGATGGCGATCGAAGATCTTCAGTCAGAATACAGGTTGCAGAGGTTTGACCTAATATTTCAAGAAGATCTAACATCATTTCCCATCTACGTACATCATCCGGATATTGTAGTGAAAGTGCTGTTAGTGGATCAATAACTATCCGCTCTGCTTTCCATTCTTCAGCCTTATTTTGTATCACCTTTCCCAGAGCCATAAGAGAGAAGTCGCGTCTACCTACTCTAATATTTCCAACTTTGGTTTGTGCCGGGGTATGACGAATTGGTGACGCATCAATAAACGCAATTTGGTTTTCGTCCTCCAAGCTCTGAAAGTCCATATCGAAAAGTTTCATTTCTCTATATAACTGATGTTTAGACTCTTCTAGAGATACGTAAATTCCGTTTTCTCCAAATTTTGTAGCCCCATTATATAAGTAATGAGAGCAAAAAATTGACTTCCCAGCACCTGGGGATCCTCTAATTAGAATAATCCTACCTTTTGGAAGACCTCCCTCAAGCATCGAGTCTAGGCCTTCAATTCCCGTTGGAACTTTAGAATAGGATGTACCTTTCACAACTGGCAGGATAGAAGCACCATACTCGACTTTTCCATTACATTGTGATCGCTAATACCTTATACAAATTTCGAAAGAGTGCACTATTACAATGACACAACGCAATCAACCAAAGGCATTCGAGATGCAGTTATCCAAGGAGGTCAAACGGTGTTCAATCAGGATATAGATCTTTTGATATCCACTCCAGACCCAAATCTAGCAAGACTTGTTTTCCAGGTTTACCTTCTTCATCTAATCCTCGTTCTCTATAATATTCCTCAAGCATCTCACCTAGCTCAACAATCTGTCCTTTAGCAGGCCCTTCAGTCACTGTCTCTTTCAGGAATCTTTCTGGTAAAGTATCGTCTTTTTTTGTAATTCCCATTTTAATATTGAAAGCTCGCTGTACATTCCATATTCGCTCTCCCACCTTCATAAGATCGTCAAAATTGATTTGCCAACCCGTTATTGCATTGTAGTAGTCGACGAGTAATTGGAGAGGCATTTTTCCCCAGAAGACCATGAATTTACATATTCCCAGCGAGTCTACCGCACAACAGAGATCTTGATATATTTTTGTCATTCGTCCTTTATCATTTGTTAAGAATCCATCAACAGGTTCTTTCCATGGTAACTCTGGGCTAAGCAGACCTCTTTCTACAAGCATTGGCGATCCTCTATTATGATTTGCACCAACATTTGATGTCGCATAGGCAAGACCCATCGATTTGAATCTTCGAGGATTATGTTCAGGAAATTCCGATCCCTTAACATGCATAGCAAACTTCTCGGATCCTTTACCTATTATCTGCGAAGCATTTCTTACACCTTCACCAAGAACCGCACCTAAACCTTCCTTCTTTCCAATGAGCTCACACATTTTAACAACAGCATCCGGACTCCCCCAATTCATATCAACACCATCTGTGTTTTCGATCAGACCTTTTTCATAACACTCCATTGCAAATGCTATTGCTTGCCCTGCTGATATCGTATCTATCCCAAGCCTGTTACAGATGTCGTTAGCCTTT
>JAGLGJ010000069.1 GCA_023144075.1 Candidatus Bathyarchaeota archaeon
TCATATCACATGTTGATGTGATCGATGACATTCTGAAGTATTACGAAGCGACAGCCAGAAAGTTCCACAATGTTTGAGGTATAAAGGTGGACAACTCCCAAATAACCCAAGTTAAGGCAAGGAAGATATTCGACAGCAGAGGAAAAGAAGCCATAGAGATAGATGTCATAGCGTCTAATGTATTAGGAAGATCTTCATCTCCTTCAGGTGCTAGTACAGGACGTTGGGAAGTAAGATCCTATCCAGATGGTGGAGTTAAAGAAGCAATAAGATTCATCGAGGACATTGTATCTCCAAAAATCGTTGGAATCGAACTTGACGTTAAGCAAATTGATCTAGCGCTTCATGAGATCGATAAATCTACGGATTTCAGTAAACTCGGTGGAAATACCGCTTATGCGATATCCTTGGCGACAGCTATAGCAGGGGCAAATTCAAGAGGAGTTCCACTTTTCAATTATTTATCGGAATCTAATCAATCAGAGGTTCCATACCCCCTTGGTAATGTTATAGGTGGAGGTATGCATGCTCGTGGGGGAAAGACAGACATCCAAGAATTCTTAGTTCTTCCAACTAAATCGGAAACTTTTGTTTCAGCTGCAGAAGCTAATATGGGTGTGCATAGGAAGGTGGCTAATCTCCTTGAAAAGAAAGGAGTTGGTGTATCTGGTAGAGGTGATGAAGGCGCATGGGTTGTACCGTTAGAAACAGAACAGGCGTTAGAGATATTGTCTGAAGCTTGCAGCCGGGTTTCGGATGAAACTGGAGTGAGACTAAGAATCGGCCTTGATATGGCAGCCTCAACCCTCTGGGATGAGCAAGAGAAGGCCTACATCTATCAAAGAGATAAAAGGAAAATTCATGAAGACGGTCAAATCGATTTTGTGATTGAACTTGCAAACAAATTTCATTTAGGATATATTGAAGATCCTGTTCATGAGGAATCATTTGAAGCCTTTTCTGAGATAACAGCCAAAACAAGTAATACTCTAATCTGTGGTGATGATCTATTCACAACTAATGTTGAAAGGATCAAAAGGGGTATAAAAGAAAAGGCAGGAAATGCTGTGATAATAAAGCCAAATCAGATTGGAACACTAACTGATGCTACACAAACAGCAAAAATTTCTAAACAAGCAAATTATATTCCTGTGGTCTCTCATAGGTCAGGAGAGAGCTGTGGCTCCGAGATCTCACATCTGGCAGTGGCGCTAACAGCTCCTGTAATAAAACTTGGAGTATTAGGTGGAGAAAGAATGGCAAAGATCAATGAATTGATAAGGATCGAAGAAATACTCGGTGAAGAAGCTAAAATGGCCAAAATAGGAATCTAGGTGAAATAATGAGCACTATAAACAGAGAGGAAATGCCAAAGGCGGAGAATCTTCTACAGCCTCTAGAAGAGTTACTTGCAGCAGGCCTTCACATAGGAACGAGAGTGAAGACACGTGATATGGAGAAACACATATTCCGGGTCAGACCAGATGGTCTTTTCATACTTAACATTGGCAAAACAGATGAAAGAATTAGGTTGGGAGCGAAGTTTATCAGCAGATTTGATCCTTCGAAGGTTGTTGTTATATCTTCAAGACTTTACGGTAGAACTCCAGTAGAAAAATTCTGTGAGTTAACCAGAAGTTTAGCCATAGTTGGACGGTTTATGCCCGGAATCATTTCGAATCCTCTTCAACCAAGACATACTGAACCACAACTTGTCATCGTAACAGATCCAAGAGCTGATTTTCAAGCGATCAAAGAAGCCTCAGTAGCTGGAGTTCCTGTAGTCGGACTTTGTGATACCGATAATTCATTGAATGGTGTTGATCTTGCTATTCCTGTGAATAATAAAGGTAGAAAAGCTCTTGCAATGGCTTTCTGGCTTCTTGCAAGGCAAGTCCTTAGAGAAAGGGGCGAGATATCCTCCGATAGTGGAATCTCCCAGACAGTCGATGATTTTGAAACAAAGCTCACAGCTATAACTCCGAAATATGGGTCTGAAGATTGAAGATTCGGAAGCCAGCCCAAGCCGGTATGTTCTATGCGGGATCGGCGGCTTCACTCAAAAAAGAATTAGAAAACTGTTTCAAGCACAAGCTCGGTCCAGGAAAATTACCTAATGGTGAATCCATCTCTCAGAATAGAATCGTGACTTTGGTTTGTCCACATGCTGGATACATGTATTCAGGTCCTGTTGCTGCAACAAGCTATTATGAGCTAGCCCGTTATAAAACACCTGATAATATCGTAATCATTGGGCCCAATCATACGGGAATGGGAAGCGCTATTTCCTTAATGAATCGAGGCGCGTGGGCTACTCCATTGGGTGAAATTCAAATAAATACTGATTTAGCAGACTCAATAATTGAAAATTCAACAATTGTAGATACGGAAGAAGAAGCTCACATTTACGAGCATTCTATTGAAGTCCAGCTGCCATTCCTACAGTATCTATACGGGAATAATTTCTCATTTGTACCGATTTGTATGATGATGCAAGACCTCGAAACAAGTAGAGAATTAGGTGAAGCAATTCATAAAGCCTCAAATGGGATGTCCACTATTATAATTGCATCAACTGATATGACTCATTATGAGCCACATAGTGTGGCAACTGAGAAAGATATGAATGCTATTCGTGCAATAGAAAATCTGGATGAAAATAAACTTGATGAATTTGTTCACTCCAACTCTATCTCCATGTGTGGAATTGGACCTGTAATTTCTTCAATAGTCTATTCAAAAAAAGTTGGGGCGATTAAAGCCAAACTCTTATCATACAAAACTAGTGGCGATATCTCAGGAGATCTATCTTCTGTAGTTGGATATGCAGCTATTTCTGTTACAGTATGACTTTTCAATTGCGAGAGATTCTCAATTGATAACTGCTACTGCTCCTGCCAAGGTTATTTTGACGGGAGAACATTTTGTCGTACATGGTCAACCAGCTCTAGCTGCGGCAATTGATATTTATTCAAAAGTTACTGTCAGATCAAATTTACCAAAAATTATCGAGATATCGTCTTCAGCTCTGGGAACTACAAGCAAATTTTCAATAAAACCATTAGGAAAAAACTCAAATCAAATATCTAATAATGGAGTCATGGATCCGTTAAAGCATATTGTAAAAAAAATTTTACAGACGGCGGGGGAAATCGATCGTGGTCTAAAAATTCAAATAGATTCGAAGATTCCTGTAGGAGTCGGTCTAGGATCTTCAGCGTCAACTGCCGTTTCCACAACTATGGCAGTTGCTCGATATCTAAATCTTGAATTAGAAAAGAATGATATATTTGAGATAGCTTCAATCCAAGAAAAGTTAATCCATAAAAAACCTTCAGGTATAGATTGCACTACAGCAACTTATGGCGGAGTTATTTTTTTTAAGATAGGCAAAGTTCCTGAATATCTTAAACCAAACAACAGTATCAATATTGTGATAGGCGATACAAGAAGTAAAAGATCCACTGGAGATCTAGTTACTAAGGTAACTCAACGTGTAAATCTAGGTAACGGAGAAATTAGTCGAATAAGCAAATCTGCTGGGAAACTGACTATGGAGGCGGTAAAATCTTACCGGAAAGGCGATTTTGACAATCTAGGTAAGTTAATGAATAAAAACCAAAAATTCCTACAAAAAATTGGTGTATCAACTGTCCAGCTTGATCGATTGGTGAACGTCGCACAACATGCAGGAGCCTTGGGAGCAAAATTGACTGGCGCTGGAGGGGGGGGATGTATGATAGCTCTATGTCGACCCGACAATAAATACAAAGTCGCTAATGCTATAGAAAATGCAGGTGGCAGATCCTATATTGTTTCAATTGATACTACAGGTGTAAAAAGTGAAAATCTCTCTACATAAAAGTAAATATCATTGTTCTCCAAAATGATTTTAAATTTAATATTAACTTAACTTAGGAAGATAAGTGAATGAAAATAGAGAAGAGAAAAAAAGATCATTTGGAAATATCTATCAAAGAAAGTGTCATTTCGGACACTAGTGCAGGATTCGAAGATATTACTTTAATCCATCGAACACTTTCTGAACTCGATTTG
Source organism: Candidatus Bathyarchaeota archaeon (assembly GCA_023144075.1). GTDB lineage: Archaea > Thermoproteota > Bathyarchaeia > 40CM-2-53-6 > RBG-13-38-9 > RBG-13-38-9. The sequence continues at coordinate 4,057 of JAGLGJ010000069.1, forward strand.
TCTGATATAGATACATCACTTAGAATCTTTGAACGTATGCTTGATGTGCCACTAGTAATTGAGTCAATGACAGGAGGCACCGCTAAGGCAATTAAGGTAAACAAGATGCTCGCCTTGTGTGCTGAACAATACGGTTTGGGAATAGGTGTTGGAAGTCAGAGAGCGGCCATTGAAAATCCAAACTTGAAAAAAACTTATCGTGTGGTTAGAGATTTCGCTCCCAACGCTTTGGTTTTCGCTAATATTGGTTGTCCACAGCTTTCAAAGAATTATGGTGTTGAAGAAGCAAAGATGGCTATAGAAATGGTGGAGGCAGATGCTTTGATGATACATTCCAATCCACTTCAGGAATCGGTACAGTTCGAAGGTGAACCAAATTTTAATGGAGTACTTTTAAAAATTCAAGAAATATGTTCCAATTTAAAAATCCCAATAGTCCTTAAGGAGACAGGATCTGGAATTTCTGCGGAAATGGCTTCACTCATAGAGAAAACAGGTGTAAAGGGTATCGATGTTGCAGGACTAGGTGGAACCAGTTGGTCTCTAGTAGAATATTTCAGAGCTATCAAAGCAGGGAGAACCATCCAACAGAGATTAGGAAATACTTTCAGAAATTGGGGAATACCGACTTGTGTAAGCCTTGTAGAGGCAACAAAAAAAACTAATCTAATAGTGATTTCATCAGGAGGCTTGAGGACCGGACTCGACATAGCCAAATCAATAGCACTCGGAGCTTCAGCTGGAGGTATGGCATTGCCTATACTAAAGGCGGCTACTCAAGGCTACAAGTTTCTTAATGAAATGGTGGAAACTCTAATTCAAGAATTAAGATTAAGCATGTTTCTTGTAGGTGCCAAGGATGTTGGTATGCTGCGAAAAGTGCCCTTGATCATTAAAGGCGATACGGCCAATTGGCTGAATGAAAGAGGATATTCTACTGAAGAATATGCACAACGAACACTTCGGTAGATTCATCACAAAATAATTTAATTGGAGATTATTAGTTTTTTATTAATTAGTTGCTAATAGATCATGTTTATAGGCGTATGAGTCATGGAAAAAAATTCTCAGCTATCAGGCTTCTACAAACTCTCTCTAAATGAACGGATTAAAATTCTAAAGGATTTTGCTTCTCTAAATGATGAAGAAGTTAAAGCTCTTCAGACGACTGGTTCATTAAATGCCGAACTTGCAGATCGAATGATAGAGAACGTTATAGGTGTTATGCCAGTCACTTTAGGAATTGCCACTAATTTTCTCATCAATGGAAAAGACTATCTCATTCCAATGGCGATTGAAGAACCTTCTGTTGTTGCTGCTGCCAGTAATGCAGCAAAAATGGCAAGAACGAAAGGCGGATTCACTGCTAGCTGTACAGATCCAATTATGATAGGCCAAATACAGGTACTAAACGTTCAAGATCCATATGGCGCGAGAATGTCAATAATATCCAATAAAGAGAAGATTTTGAGAAAGGCAAACGATCAGGATCCGATCCTAGTATCAAAGGGTGGAGGCGCTAAAGACCTACGATGTAAGGTTTTGAAAACATTCGTTGGTAATATGGTAATTATAGAGCTCCTTGTAGATTGTAGAGATGCAATGGGAGCGAATGCTGTAAATACAATGGCTGAAGCCGTAGCCCAATCTATTGAAGAAACTACCGGAGGAGAAGTACGCCTTAGAATAATTTCAAATCTGGCCACTGAAAGACTTGCTAGAGTAAAAGCAACTTTTTCTAAAACAGCTATTGGAGGAGAAGCGGTAGTAGATGGAATAGTTGAAGCTTACCACTTTGCACTTGCAGATCCATATCGCTGTGCAACTCATAATAAGGGAATAATGAATGGTATAACAGCGGTTGTTTTGGCCACGGGTAACGATACAAGAGCCGTTGAAGCTGGAGCTCATGCCTACGCAGCAATTCAAGGATGCTATACGCCTCTTAGTACTTGGGAAAAAAATGATGCAGGTGATCTTGTTGGAACAATTGAGCTTCCTATGGCAGTTGGACTTATAGGTGGTGCGACAGCCACACATCCAATAGCAAAAATCTCAGTAAAAATTCTCGGTGTTAGAACCGCGATAGAACTTGCTCAAATCATAGCCTCTGTTGGACTTGCTCAAAATTTTGCAGC
>JAGLGJ010000007.1 GCA_023144075.1 Candidatus Bathyarchaeota archaeon
GTTCATGTCTTCTTATGAAATCCGCGTCAAGGATCAAGAAGGATCTTATGACATTACCCGCACCTACAACTTCTATGCCCAGATCAATAAAATCATCATATCCTTCCCAGAGTCTAAGACAATCTTCAAGTGACCGGCTTTTCTCACTACTCATAGTAATAATTGCACAATTCTTTAATCCAGTAACACATTTGACTACTTGAGAACTAGGATCCTCCTTTTGAATTATCGCTTCAAGCCCGAGATCTTGTAATGTCGCGATCTTTATTAACAAATTATTTGACATAGCTAGCCTCACAGCAGCATTCTGTATTATTTTCATTCCAAATACAGTAGCTCTGGAAGCTTCATTATACGTCATTACATGAACTCTTTGCAATGGTTGGTCTTGCACGATTGCGGGATCTGCACTTTGAACAGGCGTTTCTTTAAGAAGTATCGTTTCTACTTCGAAGTAATCTCTTAAGAGGCAAGATAGAAATACAGCAGTCTGGTCGGATCCTCCTCTTCCCAAGAGCGTTTCCAAGTTATCGTGAGTGACACCTAAGAAGCCAGCAACAGAAACTACCTTACCATCTTCAAGTAAACCGATAAGATTCTTTATCGATCTACGGCTTAACAAAATATCTGGCGTTGCTGACTCGAATTCATCATCTGTAATGATTGCCCAATCCGATTTTTGTAGATGTACAGAGTCAAGGTCATTCGATCGTAGAATATAACTCATCAGAGTCGAAGTTGGCAGTTCGTCACCACTTGTTAAAATTCTTGCTTTAATTGAACCCTCGAAACGTTTTTCGATCTTCAGGATAGCATCCTGTACATCTGTTTTATATTTATCAAGTTCTTTTTCAAATTCTTTGAGCAGATCTTTTCTCACATAATTCGATGCTAGTCCTAAATATGAACCGAATACAAAATCTAAACTATATGTTCTACCTCAATAATTTTGGCCGCGAGCTTTAGCCTCCCCTATCGCTTGAAGCCTATCCGTAAATCCTTTGGGAGCCGAAACAACAACTATCGGGCCAAAACCTTTAGTTTGTTTAATCTTGGATATACATTTGATAATTAGAGGAATATTTGCGCCAGATAAATCAATAAGGCTTCCACCAAACTTTAGAACAGCTGTGCTCTTGAGTCGGGTCAAAGATTGATCTCCAATATAAATTTGAACATAACTGATTTGAAAACCTGATTCAAAAATTTAAAAAAAATATCTGATATCGCTATGATATTGAATATCTGTTTGGAGCTCATTATTCTGATTTGCTTCTTCCTTCAAGAACTTTTCTACTGATTTCCTCACCTTGTGGCAGCCGTATCTCTCTTGTAAATCCCCAGTGGCTTGGCCCTTCAACAACACCCTTTCCAGCACAATACCAAGTTACTCGAGCAGGTCTTCCTTTGGCAATATCCTCAATGTATTCCTTTAGATCAAATTTTGCCCTATTCTTACACACCGGGCATCTCCATTCTAGATGTCCTGTCTCTTCATTGACGGATACAGGATCTTCTACTCCAACCAGCCATTTTCTAAGCTTCTTGATAAGATCTGTCCTTCTCTTTGCTTCTTCAGCCTCAATTTCAGCTCTGCGACGCCTCTCTTCCTCCTGTCTTCTATCAAGCTCTTCTTTCGCATCTATCTTCAACTGTTTTGCATAGTCCTCAATAGATGTTGAGGGTTTTTCATTTAGATAGTTCCAGATTATCAGAATCTTCTGTTCTAAAGCACCCGGATAGCTTGCGGTAGCAGGATATTCTGAAGAGAGCCTCTTAAGATGATGATCATTCAGTTTCTTGTATTCTACCATAGCGGACCGCCCAAATGTTGGTATAATATACCCTTCGGTTTCTATATTAGAATGATATTCTGCTATTTCTAACATAAAAATGATTGATCATCTTTGCTCCTGTTCAAATAAGTTGATTTATTGTTTGGTGGGATTAGAAACGTTGAAAAACACCTCTTGACCGTATAAGATTCTTAGGTGATTAACATGGCTATGATGTTACCATGGGGATATTCTCCTTTCGGCATGAGCATTCCATACGCTTACTATCCTTGGACACTACCAACCTATGCTCCAATGCCCTATGCGGGTATGCCCTACTATTGGTGGTGGTAATCCCACCTTCGCCAGCATAAACTCATGCTGGCGCTTTCTTTTTATATTAAAAGGCATCCAATTCGGAAAAGTAAGGTGATGATGAAATGGTCTGGTCAATGGTTAGAAATCCACGGAAGATAAAGCCTAGTGGAGAAAGCGTTTTTACTATAGAAATGGCGGAGAAAGATGGCACCCCCTCAAAAGATGTTGAAGTTGCTTTCGAAATTGAACCCAAAGATGCAGGTACGATGAAAACCGACAAGATCAAGACAGATGAGAAAGGCTGTGCTATAGCGATTTTTTCAGCATCTGAGACGATTGACAAAGACTTGGATGTCATGGTTAGAGCAAAATGGATGATGGGAGATCAAGAAAAGAAAAGCGCTATGATCGTGGAAATAAGGCCAAATACCACTTAGATTAGAATATCATTCCAGGTTCAATAGATCAAAGTGAATTAGCGGAAAGGCTAGTTCACAATAATAGTATAAATCCCAGTCCATTATTCGATAGACTTTTTTCCTATCTCAATCTCGTTTTAATGAACCTAGTCTACTACATTTTTATATGTTCGTAATAGTCAAGTGCTACAGAAAGTGAGTCATATGAGCACCAAAATCAAGATTCATACCGCAAGTACTGGGTATGTAGAGGCTGAAATAATCGAAGAGAAAAATCCTAAGACATCTAAAGCAATTATAGATAGCCTTCCATTCGAATCGAGTGCTAGCACCTGGGGGGAAGAAGTTTACTTCAGTATTCCAGTAGATGTCAATGAAGAAAAATCCCAGCAAGAGGTAGAGATAGGAGATTGCGGCTATTGGCCGTCGGGAAAATGTTTCTGCATATTCTTCGGAAGAACCCCTTCCAGCAGTGGCGATAAACCAGTTGCAGCTAGCCCAGTGAATGTTTTCGGGAGAGTACTGGGGGATCCAAAAGTCTTCAACAAAGTCAAAGACGGAGAAACAATTAAAGTAGAGAAAGCCTAAGGGCTTAGAACAAATAGCCTTGGATAAATCTAAGATCTATTTGAAGTCTCTTTATAACGGTCCTCAAGCAAGTTCTTCCAACTTACAGGAACACTTTTGTCTACTCGGGCTGGAACACCAAAGCAGATGGAATTATCAGCTATACTTTTTGTAACGACAGCTTGAGCCCCAACAACTGATCCCTTTCCGACAGTAACACCAGGCATAATTGTAGAGTTTCCTCCAATACTCGCCCCTTTCTTAATAGTTGGGCCTTCGAGTTCTACTTCTAACCGCATTACATACCTATCGTTAGTTAATACACAATATGGCCCGAGAAATACGAAGTCTTCGATTAGCGATTTTCTGCAGATATAAGATCCGGTCTGAATTGATACTCCCTTGCCTATTATTGTATTGCCATCAACAACAACATTCGTTCCAATAAGTGAACGATTTCCGACACTAACACCTTCCCTAAGTATGACGTTATGGCCAAGTTCAACTTCATCTCCAAGCGTAGAGTTAACATAGATTATTGATCTGGGTCTAATGACGCATTTTTTTCCAATGATAGAAGTTCCGGATACCACATTTTCAATCGATTTGTCTTTGATTAGCTTTTTAAGATCTTGGCGTCTTGGATAACCAATAATGCAATCTGCTCCGATATAGGTAGAATCTTGAACAGTAACATTTCCGTATAAAGTGACGTTTGTATCTAACCAAACATCATTACCTATTTTTGCAGGACCCAATATTCTTGTTCTAGAGCCCATATGGCAACCTTGGCCAATAGTTGCTTTGTCGCTTACTTGTACTGATGGGTCAATATTTGTTGATGTTTTCGACATAATCTCAGCTCAAGAATCATTTATGCCTAAGATTATCTTTTAGTAACCAAACACTTTAGGTTTATTAAAGTGAACAAAAGGACACTCAGTATCAATTCAAGGAGATTCTCAATTGAAAGCCAAGGCCAGATACTTCGCCGCTGTTAGAGAAATAACAGGAAAACAAGAAGAAACTTTTGAGGTCCCGGATAAAACTACCGTCAAAGATCTTCTACTCATAATATCAGCTAAATATGGGCAATCTTTACGAGATTATATTTTCATATCGGGCACCGAGGAACCTGTATCCAATCTGAACTTCTTATTGGACGGAAACAATGTCTCTCTAATGAATGGAATGAAAACAGCCCTGTATGAAGGTTGTACGTTCGCAATTATACCTCCAGTCGGAGGAGGATATACTAAAGGTTGACATAAGATTACCATTGAGTTGATTTTGATCGGAGAGTTTTACTGTTCAATTCACGCTACCAGACTCTTAGAAGAGACAAAGAAGAGTATAATCTTAAAACAGGTGTTACTAGAGCCAACACTGTATATTATGAGAATTATGGATGCACATCCAATAAGAACGACATGGAAATAATGCTCGGCATTCTTTGCAATAACGGATACTCTATCACCCAAGATCCAAAAACAGCTTCAATCATCATTGTAAACACTTGTGCTGTCAAGCAGATCACCGAGGATAAAATTTTTAAAAAACTACAAAAGATGAAGAATCATAGCAAACCGATAATCATCACGGGATGCCTCCCCAAGATTAATCGGCAGAGAATAACCGATTCACATCTAGATCATTGCTCTCTTCTTGATCCAGCTTCGATTGATAAAATATATGATATGGCAAATAAATGCCTTCAAGAGAGAGTACAAAACATAATATTTTCTAAGCAACCTCCGAATAAACCATCACTTCCAAGAAGACGATTGAATAAATATATAGAAATCCTTCAAATCTCAGAAGGATGTCAAGGAAAATGCTCCTACTGCTGTACACGGTTTGCCAGAGGAAGATTACACTGTTTCCCACCTAAAACAATACTAAAACAGATTCAAAAAGCGATTGCGGAAAACATTGTTGAGATTCAACTGACAGCACAAGATACCGCAAGCTACAATTACAGAGGCTACAATCTTTCTGATTTACTAAGAGATATCTCAGCTGTTAAAGGCGATTTCAAAGTAAGAATAGGTATGATGAATCCTGATACAGTTTTAAAATTTTTAGACGAGATAATTGATGCATATGAAAATGAGAAGATCTACAAATATTTACATATTCCAATCCAATCTGGCTCAAATAGAATTCTTAAACTTATGAAACGCAGAAACACTGTTGATGATTTTCTCTCCATCATGAATATTTTTCGATCACATTTTCCCACAATATCAATAGCTACAGACATCATAGTCGGATTTCCAAGTGAAACTCAAAAGGACTTCGAAGAAACCCTGAATCTAATTAAAATGATGAGACCTGATGTAATCAACATTTCAAAATATGCTCCACGACCTGGAACAGAAGCTTCCAAAATGAAACAACTTGATAGTAGAATTGTCGCTTCAAGGTCGCGTATATTATCTAAACATGTTGGACACATAATTAAGGACAAGCACATGAAAATGTTAGGATCTTATGAAGAGATCAATCCAATTGAGAGAACCTCAAGAGGTACTCTATTTGGTCGAACACACAATTACAAGAAAGCATTCATTGATGATGTGGTTCCTATAGGAAAGAAAATAAGAGTTAAAATAATTGAGGCTCATCAACGCCGTTTGGATTGTAAAGTTTTAGATCCTGAGGTTCTACAGAATCCATAAAGTCATGTCTTAAAACGCCATTTGACTGCCGCCTTCATACGTCTCAATTGATTAACATTTCCTGTTGAACCACCCTTAGGACTCACATCTCCTTTTCTTATCGCGTCAATGATTTCATCTACCGATGATGATTGTGATCTGATACAGGTATAGGCATCACCTACAGTCTCCAGTGTGTGCGAATCACTACCTCCAAGAGATGAAACCCCCATCTTTTTTGCAGCCTTCTCAGCCAAGTGTTTCGATAGATTGTAAGGGTAAGCCTTCGAGTTTATTGTCTCAATGCCATCTAGCTTTTCCGTGATCTGAGCAGGTTTAATTCCCCCTCGAATAAGATCATAAGGGTGTGCAAGAATTGCAACACCGCCACGATTATGAATAATCCTTATTGTCTCATCTACAGATAATCCAGCAGCAATCTCTCCTACTTGACCCAAGCCTAAAAGATGACCGTTTCTAGTACTTACTTCTATTCCAGGTATGATTACTAACCCTTCTACTTTTCCATCAAAAAATTTGTCATGATCAGTTATTGCGACACCATCGAGTTCTTTCAATCTTGAAATCTCTTGTAGATCCTCAATTTGAATCGAGCTATCGAAGGAGTTGATCGAATGAATATGAATATCTATTTTTAAGTTCATTTTTTCATCTGGGCACGGCTGTCTGGTTTCCAATTCTTCATTATTTCTACAGAATCAACTTTGTGGAATAGAGGTTGGGGTTTACCTATTTTATGACCGGCCGGTAAATGCATTTCGCCTGCGTTAAACCAATTCTGTTTGCCAACATCTTCCTTCAAGGCCAGTTGGTCCCATATGAGCTGAGAAGTCCGTGGTAGAAACGGATAAAGAACAATCGCGAGATTGCGAACAAGCTGGGAACATACATTTATCGTATTAGCTGCCGCCTGCTTATCACTCTTGATAAGATGCCATGGCTCCATCTTACTCATATACTCATTTCCAGACCTAGCGAGATCGACAACTGCCAATAATGCCTCTTTAAGTCTGAAACGATCCATTAAATCGCCAACCTTTGAAGGAACATTCTTCGCTATCGCGATAATTTCCTTATCTTTTTCAGAGATATCGTTTACTTCGGGTATACAACTTTCAAAGTTAGACTTGACAAATGTTAGAGTCCTATGGACAAAGTTACCCAGAATATCGTTCAGCTCAGTGTTTATGTGTCTCTCGAACTCTCTCCATGTAAAATTGGTATCCTTCATCTCGGGTCTGATACTTATCAAAACGTATCTCCAGTACTCGGGTTCAGCAACTTCAAGAGCTTCATCCATCCAAACGCCTATCCTGCGACTCTTTGAGAATTTACCTTGACCCTCGTAAAGAATGAATTCTGTCGACGATACTTGCCAAGGCAATATGTAGTTCTCTTTGGATGCCATTAGAAGAGCTGGAAAAATTATTGTATGAAAAGGAATGTTGTCTTTCCCAATAAAGTGCACATTTTTAGTTTGTCTATTCTTCCAATATTCTTTCCATAAATCCGGATTTTTTTTATTCTGGAAAAATTCGATTGAGGCCGATAGATATCCGAGGAGAGCTTCCATCCAAACGTAAATCGTTTTACCTTCTGATCCAGGGAATGGCGAGGGCACACCCCATTTATTATCACGGGTTAATGCCCTTGGTTTTAGGCCTTCCTCAATCCATCTCAACGAAAAATTCTTTGCGTTATCAGGCAATTGTTCATTTTTGGTTAAATAATTTTTTATATCTTCCTCGAATCTGGGCAATTCAAAAAACCAATGAGTAGATGGCCGGATAGTTGGTTTAGATCCACAGAACACGCAATGCCAATCTATAAGTTCAATCGGATCAAGTACTCTACCACAGTTTTCACATTGATCTCCACGAGCACTTTCGAATCCACAATAGGGACATTTACCCTCAACAAATCTGTCTGGAAGAAACCTGCTACATTTGTCGCAATGAGGAAGTTCAACGGTTTTCTTCGTTACATAGCTATTCTCATAGAGTTTAAGATAGAAAGACTGAGAGAATTTAATATGAGTTGGAGATTCTGTTCTTGTATAATTATCAAATGATATTGAATATTTCTTGAGAAGCTCAAGTATCAAATTATGGTATTTATCAGTTAATTCCTTTGGATTAATGCCTTTTCGTAAAGCTTCAACCTCTATTGGGGTTCCATGTTCATCTGATCCAGTTACTGCAATGACATCCTCGCCTTTAAGACGTAGATATCTTGTGTAGACATCTGCCGAAAGTAAATGAATAAAAGTACCTAAATGAGGGACTGAATTAACATATGGCCACGCCGAATTTACAATCCATCTGCCCAATCTGAACCACCTTGTCTATGAAGATAGAAATGATTGACTTCTAACACACACACTCTAACTCATTAAAATATTCTCTAAGATCAATACCTGTCATAAAATTACACTTAAAAAAATGTCCAACTTAAATACTCCTATCTCAAAGGAATTCATGAATAATGGAATGGGTAGACAAAATGGACGACAACGACAAATACTTGAAATCTCTTGACAAAGCTCTGGAGAAAATACCTGAAAAAAGTGTGAGCGCCGAACGTTTCGAAGAACCGAAGCCCGAGATAATGGTCTTTGGAAGGTCAAAGACTATGGTAGCTAACTTCGCAGACATAGCAAAAAAACTAAACAGGGATCCACAACATATCTTAAAATTTCTCTCCAAAGAGTTAGCTACAAAGTGCAATTTTGATGGACAAAGAGTTTTCTTCCAAGGCAAATTTCGAGAAGAACCCATAACACGACTACTACACATCTACATCACAAATTATGTTATCTGCACCATTTGCCATCGACCAGATACAAAGGTAGAAAAATCAGGAAGATACCTTTCATTAGTATGCGAGGCTTGCGGAGCAAAATCACCAGCGAGACCATTATAGGGTCACTAATTTGGAAAAAGTATTTGTAAAAAAATACTGTAGCGGAAAAAATATTCTTGTCGCTGTCTGTGACAAGGATTTGATAGGGAAAACTCTAAGAGATGGAAAAATAAAACTCGAAATTAAAAAGGAATTTTATGGTGACCGATTAATAACTCCAGAAGAAGCTGCGAAAGCTCTTTCAGAGGCAAATACAGGAAATATGGTAGGTAAGAATTCGGTGAAAATAGCGATAGAGAGAAATCTTGTGGATCCATCTGCCGTAATACATATTGCGGGAATACCGCACGTCCATATCGTCAGACTTTAACATTCACAACAAACGGTTTCTAACAATTGCATTCTCCAGTAATACAATGTTTAATAGAAACCAAGAAGACAGAGAAATATGGACAAAAAAAATGTCTAGTTCAATTTATGAACAATTCACCCACTCCAGTTTGTTCAATATTGCTATAATTGGAATGGTATTCTCTGGATTTTTTTCTCCATACATATTTATAGATATGAGTATAGAAGCCCCATCAACTGCATCTGTTGACCAAACATTCATCATTTCCGGTAACAGCTATTCATCAGCCGCTGAAAGAGTAAACCTATATCTCCTCGATAAAAAAGAGCCAATCGGATATGCTATTGTAAACATTAGACCACCATACACTTTCGAATTTGAGATAACAGTTACCAAAGACAGCCTCAGCGTGAATGGTGTAACATTCTATGAAGGGCCAACTGAAGGCAAACCTTTTCATTTTTATGTAACATCAACTACTCGCCGTTACAATATCAGCCCAATAGTTTCTGTTACTATTGAATAATTAAACAACTGGAAACCGAAATACAATTCCTACAGTACAGTAGCAATCATGATATAATTAATAAAAAGAAAAAATCAAATGCTAATCCATTAATCTGGATAGCTAATTTTCAATTTCCTGTTTGCAGGCTTTACAAAGGTGAATGTGAAGATAGTAATCATCTTGGTTCAGTGTTTGACTACAATGAGGGCAGACCGACTGTTCCACTAACATATTACATCTAGATACTACTCATAGTAATATCATTTAACCATTTCCGGTAATACCTTTTTCTTTCCCTTCAGTCAAGAGAGGCATAACATCACATAAAAAAATCATCGAGCTAAGCCAATCTACATTGAGTCAAACTAGGACAGCCAGTTCGTTAAGAACCTATAAAGATCTTCACGAATATCAAAATGCCCAATATAAAAAAGAATAATTTTGAGGAACTAAATTTTGAATAGCAGATTACTTGATCTAGTTAAAAAGCGAAAAACAACTAGAATATTTGACAGTAGAGAACTAAACTCTGAAGATTTACTCTATTGCATAAGAGTCGCTATACAAGCTCCGTCTGGAGCAAATCGCTAACCATGGCGATTCTTGATAATTGACGATCCCCACCTCAGAAAAGAATTGAGAGAGAAATGTGAAGAGCAGGAAAAGATATTTCATGAGAATGTTAATGCGGAATTGAAAGAATGGTTTAGATCAAAAGAGATCATGTGGCATAAACCCCATCTAACATCCGCACCTAGTCTGCTAACTATTTTTTCCGATCAAGATATGGTATATGCTACAGAGAGCACCTGGTTGGCAATAGGCTACATATTAATAGCCATAGAAGAGAAGTCTCTATCAACAGTGACTTACACACCACCTCATCCCGAAGGTCTTCGAGAATTATTTGGGACACCGGAAAAATTTAGGCTAGAGACAATTCTACCAATAGGCTACTCAGCAGATCCTAAACAGAAAGAAGAAAGACAATCAACAGAGAAACTAATCTACAGAAATTGTTGGGCAGAAAATATTAACGAAAACGTATAAGTCAATATTGAAATACCTAACACCTTATGCTTAACTAAAAATTAATTGCATTTAATCTAAACCTTTATCTGCTGTACTGAGTTCATGGTTACCAAACTGGATCCTGAATACCAATAACTAATGCGGAGCCTAAAACGAAAATGGGAAAGAAAAAGGTACTAAGTGAAGGAGAGCTAAAACAACTAGTTACTCCTGTGCCAGGTCAAGTTGTAGGATTTGTCACACAACTACTTGGATTCGATAGAGTTCGAGTAAAATGCGCTGATGGTTATGAAAGGCTCTGTAGAATAAGAGGGAAGATGAAAAGAAGAGTCTGGGTTAGACTCGGTGACGCGGTTCTGGTTGAACCTTGGGACTTTCAGTTCAAAGAACGTGGAGATATTCGTTGGCGTTATACTAAGAGTCAAGTACATACTCTCAGAGAACGTGGGCATCTTCCAGCATAATAGGGAGAGATTTTGAAAAAAAGTTTTGATGACAAGGTACGAGAGAGACTAAGACATAGAGAAAGAAGGCAAGACATTGAAAGGCGTATGCGTAAGAAAAGAAGCGAAGATATGCAGGTACTTGAAGAAGTCTTCGATAAAACTACTCTAATGACAATTTATAGTCTTATGAACAAAGGTTACATCCAAGATATTTTTGGAGCTCTTAGATCAGGCAAAGAATCTAAGCTATATTGGGGAAGAGACACAGGAAACATCGATATTGCACTCAAAATATATTTGACAACATCATCTGAATTCAAAAAGGGCATGCAGAAATACATCGACGCCGATCGCAGATTCCAACAGATTGATCGTAGTACAAAATCTCTTATTTATTTGTGGGCACGAAAGGAATTCGACAATCTCAAAGATGCGCAAGAATCAGGAGTCAATGTTCCAAAAAGAATAGCTATAGAGAAGAACATACTCATAATGGAATTTATAGGAGAGAATGGTGTGCCTGCTCCTCTTTTAAGAGAGTCAAATTTGAAAGATCCGGAAAGGACATTTAATCAATTGATTGAAAACATAACGAAATTATATGGGCAAGCTAGACTCGTGCATGGAGACCTTAGCGAATATAACATTATGATCTGGAAGAATAAAGTTGTCATTTTTGATCTTTCTCAAGCAGTCAGATTGGAACATCCTATGGCAGAACATTTTTTGAAGCGAGACTTATCGAATATAATAAAATATTTCACAAATACAGGGATACAAATTCCAGAACCTGATGAACTATATAGGCAAGTTGTAGGCGAGAATGCAGACTAAATTTAATGTGACTATTCCCCAAGATAGAATCGGGGCGCTTGTAGGTGAAGAGGGCGAAATAAAACAGAGAATAGAAAGCACCTTCAGAGCCAAACTCAACATCAACAGTGAAAGCGGAATAGTAGAATTGACGCTGGTATCTGAAGAGGGGGACGCGGCTTCCTTGTTAAAAGCACGCGACATAGTAACTGCGATGGGAAGAGGTTTTTCTCCTGATCGCGCATTTGCACTAAGAGATGACGAGATAATCCTAGACATCATAGATCTAAGAGAGATATTCGGAAGAAACGAGGATACTATTTCAAGAATCAAAGGAAGAGTAATCGGTCGAGGGGGAAAAACACGAATTCTTATAGAAGAATTAACGAGAACTGACGTATCAATATATGGGCATACAATATCCTTGATTGGCGACTATGATTCCATCTCAATAGCAAGAGAGGCGACATTATTGCTATTGGAAGGCAAACAGCACTCAACAGTCTATAAGTTCTTAAGGCAACGTAGACGTGAGCAGAAAATTAAAAAAATAACAGAGTTATGGGAGCCAACGAAGTGATCATAGAATTCTGGGACTCATCAAATTCGATTTAGTAAAAAGGTGATGTCTAATATGTCTGAGACCTTTCAGGAAATTAGTCCTGCAGACTTCTTCTATCGAAATAGAGACATTGCAGGATTCACTAATCCATCCAGAGCAATATATTCGACAATACGAGAATTGGTAGAGAATTCTCTAGACGCCTGCGAAATTAACGGGATCCTCCCAGAAATCTACATTAGAATTTCACCAGAAAAAGAACCTACCTCTGATCCAAGCATCTACAAAATAAGAATTGAAGATAATGGGTCAGGTATACCATCTAATATTATTCCTTCAGCTTTCGGTCAGGTCCTTTTCGGATCAAAATACAAACTCAGACAAACTCGCGGAACATTTGGATTAGGCGGAAAAATGGCAGTACTCTACGGACAAATCACAACTCACGGACAGGCAAAAATCATTTCAAGCATTGGTGGTCCCAAAAGTTACGAATATACGCTTACAATGGACATCCAGAAAAATAGGCCAATAGTGATTAAGAATAAGACCCATAGAAATAAATCTCAGTGGCATGGAACCATTGTAGAATTTACAACTGAAGCTGACTACTCGAGAGCCATGGCGAAGATACTCGACTACCTCAAACAGACAGCGATTGTCGTGCCTTATGCAAATCTTACATTCGTAGATCCGAAAGGAAGATTTTACAAATTCGATCGAGCAACAACTTTGATGCCTAAACCTCCAACCGAAACTATACCTCATCCACATGGCATAGACATTGAGACATTGAAACGAATGATTGAAGCTACGAATTCAAGAACAATGAAAGATTTCATGAAACGCCATTTTCAGAGGGTTGGCGAATCCACAGCAAGAAAATTTCTTGAATTCGCAGATATTAGCTATAAAAGAAAACCGAAAAATCTCACACCAGAAGAGATCGTGAAGTTTGTATATGCGGTTAAAAATTATGAGGGATTTTTATCACCAGATGCAACTTGTCTATCTCCTTTAGGTAAAGAGCTTCTGAATACAGGGATTAAGAAAGAACTTAATCCAGAATTTATAGCGGTGCATCAGAGAAGGCCCGCAGCCTACTCAGGTTATCCTTTCATCGTAGAGGTTGGAGTAGCATATGGTGGCGAAATTCCCAAATCAGCTGGAATTCTACTTTATAGATTTGCAAATCGAATACCTCTACTTTTTGATGAAGCCAGCGACATTTCTTACAAAGTAACAAACGATATGATGAATTGGAGACATTACAGAGTTCTACCAGACACCCCACTTGCCGTATTTGTGCATATATGCAGTACCAAGATCCCATACAAAACCGTCGGTAAAGAATTCATTGCAGATAGACCCGAAGTTGAACATGAAGTAATTAATGCTTTAAGAGAGGTCGCCAGACATCTATCACTCTATTTATCCAAAAAACACCATATGGAAAGAGAAAAGAAAAGACTTGACGTATTCTCAAAATATTTACCAAAGATCGCTAGATTCTCAACCAAGCTTGCTAAAAAGAAAAAGATTCCAGATGTTAAAAAACTCATGAGGAGTGCAGCAAGATATGCCAAGGAAGAGTAAGAAGAAACAACGTAAAGGAGCAGTCAAAGAAAGAAAGGAAAAGGTCATCTCTTCCCTCCAAAACTTCGGAGAGAAAACATATGACCAAATAGTTTCAGGAGAGTTTCCATGGACAAACATACCCAGCAGATCAATAAACAACATCTTCTACGATGAAAAGCTGAGGCAATACATCTTAGGAGATAGATCCGTAAAACGAACTGCCAGAAATATAAGGCACATTAGACCTCTGACACAACTCATATGGATAGGCATGTTTGCAGATGAATTAAGCCGGCAAAGCAAAACGAGCACCCTAAGAGACGTATACTACTCGGCACAAGCATATGAAATGAGCTTTACGGACCAGCAAGAGAGCGATAATCTAATCACAGATCTTGAGACTGTGATAGGCTACTCAAGAGAAGACTTTAACGTATTTCCCGAAGAAAGGAGTGCAATCTTCGGTGATCTCACAGTGGAATATACGCTCCCAGGATATGAAGGAAACAAGCTTAACCTAACATCACATCCAGACGGAATGATGATCGGTCCTGCATTGACCAGCTCAGAACTTGTCAACTGCAAAGCCGACAAAGTGATAGCTATAGAGAAAGGTGGACTCTTCACACGATTCATCGAAGAGAAAGTTCATACGAAACACAAAGCTCTACTCATCCATACAGCAGGACAGGCCCCCAGGGCAACCAGAGGTTTTCTAAAAAGACTAAATCGAGAACTCAAACTTCCCGTATACATCTTCACAGACGGAGACCCATGGGGCATGCACATAGCCATGGTCATAATATCGGGCTCAGCAAATGCAGCTCACCTAAGGGACTTGAATACACCGGACGCTAAATGGTTTGGAGTATGGGCGACTGACATTGTGGATTACAAACTTCCCAGCGACCAACTCACTGAACTTGATGTAAAAAGACTTCACGAACTAAAGAAAGATCCCAGATACGAAGGCAAACTCTGGAAGAAAGAAATTGATACCTTCATTAAGATTAACAAAAAAGCTGAACAGGAGGCTTTTAGCAGATACGGATTGACATACATAGTCGATGAATACCTACCTGCCAAACTAGAGATTGCAGAATCACTCTAATTACGAAATTCAAGATTTGCCAATAGACGATTGAATATTCCCGACATGAATCCATTAGAATTCATTATTTCGAAAAATCAAAGATTGTAATTTGGGGCATAAGCAAAACGTCATATATGGCAAGTGTTTTTTTTAAATCAAATAACATTAATTTTTCTTGAAGAGGATCTGACTCGAAATTGGATATTCCACCTATTCTTCTTGGAGCAATTTTTCTAATAATAATTATAGCAGTAGTTTTAATACCACGGGTCGTGTCGAAAATCAAGGGGCCAATTAAATGGAGAAATATTCTAATCATTATGATCATAATTCTAATCGCCCTTGGAATTTTTTATGCAGTTACACAAATTCCCAGCGAACAAATAGAATTAACTGAAGAACAGAAAGAGATCGATCTGTTCCTACTGAATTATTATGATGGACTGCGGAACATGTCTACTTCTAGAATTGTAGATTTATTCTCAGAAAATGCTATAGTAGTTTCTTCAGAAGGAACCACCTACAAAGGAACCAAAATGATAAAAAGATATTTTGATGAAAAATTCATACATCTTGAACGATATGACGTAAAATATATCGTCTCTGATATTAAAATTGAAGATGGATTAGCCAAAGCGGTGTACCACTCAGAGGAAAGAGGATTCATTACTGGAGCTACATTATGGCCAATCGAAGGATTAAGAGAAGAATTCACATTGGTCAAGCAACAAGGTTCCTGGAAGATCAAGGGATTAATTATTAGTCATGAATGAATACAGTAACGCATGTAGTATGAGAAAAGGAGTCATTGATGATTTTAGAGCGCGCTTCAATGAGCAATAGATGGAATACTTTTCTTTTCCTACATTAAGTTAAGGAATTTTAGGTGCTCCCCAAAAGACTTTATTTTTATCTTTACATTTTGGACATTCATGTTCTGATTCAATGATTTCATCATCAGATGTTTTTTGGATGTCGGAATTACTGCTATCACTTATGGATGAAGAAACTTCGAATGCTGTTTTTGTTTGTGCTGCAAAGATATGTTTATCGTCGGGTGAAGAAACTTCAAACCTATTTTTACAATTCTTACAGAACAATATAACAAATCGTCCTCGACTAGAATCAAAGTCAACCAAAATGTGTCACATATCAAGATGTTTATTAGCAATGTATTTGATTTTAATCATTTATTTTGGATAGTACTACCATAATTGTTTTAGTTATTTGTGTTTATGAAACTGGATTTATATGTAATCTTAAATGCTTACTTACAATCACATCGTATGTGATCATGTTATCAATGCCGGTCTTTCCGGCATATAAAAACGATTTGTATTACGGCAACCGTTATATTCCTTTGACGACGATTCTGAGTCTTGCCATTAAGGTAAAAATGGGAGAATTTGAAAAAAGAGCGAGGAAAACGTAAAA
>JAGLGJ010000070.1 GCA_023144075.1 Candidatus Bathyarchaeota archaeon
TCCAAAGATATTCAGACGTAATTTGTCCAATACGTTCGTCTGCAAAATCTGAACTAAATCTTGTAAACGAGTCTAGTTGCAGGATGTCACCAGAGCCAACCCATAGCAACATCACTAAAACAATGATGGATAACACAAGTCCTGCTAAACTTATCTTGTCAGTGAATTCTTCTTTAAATGACAATTCATTTCCTCCTTGTCAGCATCACTGCTGCTATGAATAGGACGATTACGGCACCAGCGTAAATCAGGATCTGAAATACAGCAACATATGGTGCATTTAGCAGCCAAAATAATGCGCCCAACGATACTGACATGGCGGCAAGAGCTATGACTGTATGTAAAAGGTCTCTAGACTCAACTGTCAGAACTGTAAATACACATGTAGCTACCAAGAGACCCATTTGTAAAATATCCTCAATCATTCTTTTACATTCCCCTCAGGATTCCTTTTCCTCTTATAGTCATAGATTAGCCCATCTTGGTTTGAATCAGCAAGATCATAGGTTGTCTCTTGCGTTATAGCAGATCTTGGACAAATGTCAACGCACTCACCACAAAATACGCATCTGCCGGCATACCATTTCATATCACATGTTGGGCCTTTTCCAATCATTTCAAGGGCGAAAGCAGGACATACACGAATGCATAGACCACAGCCGATACATTTGTTGTCGCTTGATTCGAGCGTATTGATAACTATTTTTCCTCTTGACCCTGGTATCGATTCATATTTTTCGAAGGGATATACAAGAGTTGATGGTTTCTTTAGCAGACTTTTCGCGCATTCATCTCTCATTGCCATTTTTTTCTTTCTCCATCATATCATTAAATAGAGCTGAAGAATTATGATCTGTAAAATTGAGAGCGGGACCAAATATTTCCAAGACCCACTAACCATTTGATCGATTCTGAATCTTGCAAATTGTGCCCTAATGAATCCGATGATAAAGACGATGATTACTGTCTTTATTATGAACCATATGATTCCTGGAATCAATGGGATAGGGCCTGTTGGACCTCCAAGAAACAGTGCTACAACTAATCCTGAAACAAACACAAGTTCTAGATCGTGAGCTAGTCTTAGAAGTCCAAGTTTTCTACCGCTGAATTCTGTCTGCCATCCTGCAACAATCTCTGTTTCCGCCTCTGGAATATCAAATGGTACAACCTCAATTATTGCGATAATTCCTATAATTGCTATTCCGAAACCTAATGGATTGAGTAGTATACTCCAAAATCCTTCAGCCGCCTGCCACGCAACAATATTGCTGACGGATAATGTACCTGCTAAAATTGCTGGACCTATGAGTGATACAGCCAGTGGCACTTCATATCCTAAAGTTTGTAATGCAGCCCTCATTCCACCCACTAAGCTGAATCGATTTGTTGATCCCCAACCAGCTAAGAAAGCTAGAATCGCAAATAGTGTCATAATGAATATTAGAAAAATCAAATCCCCTTCAAATGATACAATTGCGGAAGTCCCGCTTATTGGAACCATGAAGAGAGCTGTAAAAACAAGAGTCAATAGAAGTATTGGCGCCGCTCTGAAAATCATCTTGTCAACTGCTGATGGCTCAATATCTTCTTTTGCAAGCAGTTTAATCAGGTCTGCTAACGGCTGAAGTAGTCCTCGAGGGCCAGTGTGATGGGGCCCGTACCTGTTCTGTGCTCGTGCATATACTCTTCTATCTACCCATTGATAGAATAATGCAAGTGCGACAAGGAATATTATTCCTGGATATATCAGCACACTGAATAAATCGTACGCAACTACTTGCCATGACATTTTTTGATGTGCCTCCTTAACTGATCAGTGGAACCAACCCACTTCTTCCGTTTACCAATATCTATAATCGCGATACGGTCGGTACAACTCATGCAGGGATCTATTGCAGCCAATGTGATGGGCAGGTCTGCTACGTATCCTCCTTTAAGCATGGTTGGTACTGAAGCCCAATTAGCTAATGTAGGAGCGCGGACTTTGTAACGTTCAGGCTTATCCGTGCCGTTTGATTTACCGTAATGAATGTCTTCTCCTCGTGGAGCTTCTACGATACTGACATTTTCTGCTGGCGGAACATTAATCGGCACTCTCACCCGTATTGGTCCTGAAGGTAGATGTTCTATACAGTAATCTAGAATCTTTAGTGACTCGAAAAGCTCTCCGACTCTTACTAATACTCGGGCTGCAACATCACAACCATCATTAGTTATAATATCAAAAGGCGTCTCATCATACGCAGAATACGGATCATCTTTCCTGATATCACGTTTGATTCCGCTTGCACGTAGTGTGGGTCCTACAGCACAGAGATCAACAGCCTCTTGAGGTTTCAATATACCAACACCTACTGCTCGTTTCATAACGGTTCTCTCAGCCGGAACCGCTTTAGCGTAATATTTAACCCGCTCCTCCAAATGACGCATCCCCTTCAAGATCTGATTTATCATATCTGGGGTGAGGTCTCTTCTGACTCCTCCTATAGCATTGGTGGCATGAGTAACCCTGTTACCTGTAGCAAGCTCCATCAAATCCAGTACAAGTTCACGGTCACGCCAAGTATACATAAACAATGTATCCCAACCTATCTCATGACCGGCAATACCAACCCATAACAGGTGACTGTGAACTCTCTCAAGCTCAGCAATAATTGTCCTGATAAAATCTGCTCTTCTTGGAGGGGTTATTCCAAGTAGGCCTTCAACATTGTTCGCATAACAGAGCTGATGCGCCATCGCACAGATACCGCATATCCTCTCAACAAGGTAAAGACCTTGAGTGTAGGTTCGAGCCTCGAAAGCCTTCTCTCCACCCCTATGAACATATCCTAAACGCACCTTAACATCCACAACATACTCACCGTCAATTGTGACGGTGATATGCTCAGGCTCCTTTAAAGCAGGATGCTGAGGACCAATAGGAATAGTAAATGTTGAATCACTCAACTACCATCACCACCAACCTTCTCTATTTTAGCTTTGATATCATCAACTTTCCATTCTTTTCTAAGAGGAAAAACATCTTCAGGCCATCCATCAGGCAATACTAAAGTTCTTGGATCCGGGTGACCTTCAATAACAACTCCGAACATGTCATAAATTTCTCGTTCATACAACTCTGCTCCAGGTATAATTGTCGTGATTGTCGGTAGTTTAGGATCAGACTTAGGTGTTGTAACCTTTAAGGAAAAGACTATTTCGTTATCATAACCTTCCACCTTGTTACCCATAAGATGATAGTATACTCCAATTTCTTTTCCCATGTCCACACCACTTATGGTAGAAATATGATTTATAGAGAAATTGTCTTTTAGAAATGAGATAGTGTCTTTTAGTGCTGAAGATAGAACTGTTGCGAATATTCGACGGGGTTTCTGAATCTTAATTTCAAGTAAGTTTTGACCGAATTTTTCTTTGAGTGAATCAACAATCTTGTTTTCTCTATTCAATGTGGCCATATGTTTATCAACTCTGTTGAAGTGCTGTCAAGAGTTTTACAGCGGCATCAATAATTGCCTGTGGTCTAGGTGGGCAACCTGGAACGTACATGTTTACTGGAACTACTTTGTCTATTCCCTCGTGTACATTGTAGCATTTTTGGAAAACTCCACCGGAACAAGCACAATTACCGAAAGCCATGACAAATTTTGGTTCAGGTACTTGGTCATATATTCGTTTGAACCTATCACGTATCTGTCTTGTTACAGTGCCCGTGCATAGTAAAACATCTGCATGTCTTGGGCTTCCACGAAGGATCATACCGAATCTTTCAATGTCAAATTTTGGATTGAGAGCTGCTAAGAGTTCAATATCGCATCCATTACATCCACCAGCATTGAAGTGAAATACCCAAGGCGATTTGACTCTTGACCATTTTACTATATCCATTGTAATTTACTCCACTCTTAATTTGAGAATTGGCAGAAGGAATATTACTGCAACCAATGTGATGCCTGCGTATAGTACCGGCATTATGCCCGGTGAACCGAGACTAGTCGCCAACATAAATGCAAGAATGTCAAAAACCAGAAAGAAAACAGCATATACGAAGAATCTCTCAACATTCACTTGTAGTTTTTGAGGTGGGAATTCTTCACCACATGCATATGGCGCTAATTTGTTGGCGGTTGCTTTTACTTTGGGCGATATCTTTCCGCCATACCAGTATAATAAAAGAGCTACAAGAAGAGAAACAAGGAATACAAACGGAAGTGATGTTAAGATTCCATCCCACACTTTGAATATCCCTCAATATGGTTTTATGTGAATAGAGCCATGTGAAGCGTGAAACTGGTATTTATTCTCTTCCGACCCAAAAAAACGCTCGAGATAATTTAGACAATTATAATAAAAAACTTCTAAACAGTTTATTTTATTCCCACATGGGGTACTGCTAAAAATTTCTATCTGGATACAACTATTTTATGATAATGATTGAATTCGTTTTTCGTATCGAATTTATTATTGCTATTTTAGTAACTGGTAACTGGTTATTTACCGCGCACTAAAAAGCACATTGCACTAATATTGCTGAAGCTAGCGCACACTGGCACACTTTTTTCCAGCGACGATAACCCAATTTTCTATCAAATTCGCTTTCACATCTCTGAGACCAATCTTAATGAATAGACTTTTTAATTCATCAACATTGAATGGGCCATGTCCATACTGATAATGTGTCCCGAATCGTCTTCCAATCCATGTATCTCGAAAATCAGCAATGAGTATCCATCCTTCAGGTCTTAAGACTCTGAACATTTCTGATAAAACTGTCTCGGGGCTTGAGATTTCGTGGAAAACACCTCCAGAAATTACGAAGTCTATTGATCCTGTTTTAATTCCGATTGAGATTGCTTCAGCATTCATAATCTGAATTTTGTCGATAAGATGTTCTTTCTTGGCATAGCGTTTAAGATGCCATAACATATCCATGGATACATCAAGACAAATTAATTTTCCAGAATTCAACTTCTTAGCTAATGGTAAGCTAAAGTAGCCGGATCCAGCTCCAACATCTAGCATAATTTCGTCCCCTTGAATAATCATATGAGAAATTTTTTCTAAGAAAGCAGATTTGCAATCACCAAGAATCAAGATCTCTAGTAATCTTCGTATAGGGCTTTTAAGAAACCATCCTCCAATTTTTCCTCTTATTCCTGTCCATTCATCTGTTGTATATCGTGTTTTCATCTTTTCCCACGTAGACGCTCGCTATGCAAGCCACACTAATATCCATCATTAATCACTAAGAAAATCTTCGGTTCTAAAAAATGATGGTGTGTGCAGAGTTCACTTTCTCTCCTAACAGCTAGCGAACCCCGAAAATAATGTGTTCATTTGATGGCTAATTATTCCTATAACACGAAATAAGCTGTAAAACTTTAGCAAACACGTTGAAACAGACGAAGATATATGACCAAGTGGACCTATTCACTTGTATCCTCTCTATCATCTTGGAGTAGATTCCATACTAGGAATTGAGACGTTATTACAGAGGTTCATTAATCAAAATGAAATGCATATTTCTTGGGACGAATGGATGGTATTCAACAGACTTAGGTAACACATCCTGTATCTTGCTTGAGTCGGAAGAATATTACATCATTCTCGATGCAGGAGATGGAATCTACAAATTAAACCAGTATATGAATACAACAAAACCTATCAAGCTGTTCTTGACTCATTTCCATCTCGACCACATAATAGGATTTCATGTTTTTAGCATGCTAAATTCCAAGGAAAAAATAGCTGTCTACGGATATAATTGCAGCAAAGATGGCCTAAATATACTACGTCACCCTTACACAGCTCCACTCAGCGAACTGCCGATAAAAGTAGAAATCAACGATTTACAAGAAGGGACACATAATATCCCCTTCACTATAACCTGCAAGCTATTAGAGCATTCAGACCCCTGCCTTGGTTATAGGTTTGAATTAGACAACAAAGTCATTACATA
Organism: Candidatus Bathyarchaeota archaeon; assembly: GCA_023144075.1. Classification (GTDB taxonomy): domain Archaea; phylum Thermoproteota; class Bathyarchaeia; order 40CM-2-53-6; family RBG-13-38-9; genus RBG-13-38-9. The sequence goes on from JAGLGJ010000070.1 coordinate 5,966, forward strand.
TTGCACAGACACAGGCCCGTGTGCTAACTTAAACATTCTCGCCGAAAATGCAGATTTGTTGATAACTGAGTGTTCGTTTAAACCAGGACAGAAAAAATGGGGTTGGCCACATCTGAAGCCAGAGGAGGCAGCACATGTAGCGAAACAGGGAAATGTCAAAAGACTCGTGTTGACTCA
>JAGLGJ010000071.1 GCA_023144075.1 Candidatus Bathyarchaeota archaeon
GATGTAATACATCTACTCCAATTTCTATGAGGTCTGGAATGAACATGGCCATATTTCCGCAGGAATGATAGTATATCTTCGCATTGGTCTTGTTGTGGATATGATCGAATAGTTTCTTCTGCCGCGGCTTCAAGAATTTTCTATATATTTTTGGACTCATTAAAGCCGTGGTTTGAGCTCCTAGATCATCAGATGTTGTTACTAATGTTGCATAGTCTCCAGCCTCATCTAGTAACATATCAAAGATTTGGATCTGTTGCTCAGTAACTTTATCTAAAATGGCTTCAGCAAATCTTGGCCTTAGATACATATCCTCTAGAAGTTTATTGAAACCTCTTCGCATCCATGATGGTTCAAATATACCCCCTCTCCTAATGCATGCAGCATAATCAGCATCTTCAATGCACCTAGCTGTTTTACCAACTCTGTCTACGCTGAAATCCTTCTCTGGATCAGGCCAATAGGGGTCCGATAATATTTCGTTTAAGTCCTCGGCATGTTCAAGAGGTGCTGGAGTAGCGAATTCCATATATGTTCCACCAGCTTTTCTGCGGAAGCCAAAGGGATCAATAAAGGAATTGTCAGAATACAATTTTTTAGGCACAAATGGTTTCGATAATTTGAAGGAGACTGGACGTAGATCGCTTCTGAAATATTTGTAAATTTTTTCATCGATTTTTGGCTGCCACCACGGATTAAATGAGGACTCTGCGGGCCAATAGTCAATCTCGAAGAATTGAGTGGGCAGATTCAGGTAGTGTTTCAATCTGAAATATGCTTGTTTGGTCAGGAAAGACATGCAACCGCCCAGCTCACCAGTTACCCTGTCAGGCTCCTGATGCTCAAGGATTTTCCATACTCTTTCACGTGGAGAATATTTCTCTCCTGGATGAAGTGTTGCTTTTTCAATTTCCTGACTTGACATTTGATATGGTTACCCCATTCTGATAATAGCAAACATGTTTTTGATATTAGGATTCGTTTTGAGTAACTACCTGGCACTCACTGTGAGTCGACTTTATCTTCCTCCCGCCCCTCCTCCACCGAATCCGCCGCCAGCACCGAACCCTCCTCCGAATCCTCCTGACCCTGTACCTCCTTGACTGGGCAAAGACGCTGTCATTATAGGATAAATGATGAGTGGGATATCAGAAGCAATATTGATTTCTTCGAGTTTTATTCCTAGATCCTTCATAGCTTTGACAACATTATCGCCTACTCCCAATGATGTACCATAGACAAGCCATTTACCCCACATCGAGAGATCTTGTGGTGTATACTTTTTGATTTGAACTAAATCAGATAGCATTCTTTTGAATGCATCCCATTCTAGCTTTTCTCTGTAAGAGGATCCACGCCATTTTCCAAATAACGTCGATGGGAATGCGAAAGCTATCAGCGATTGCACGATCAATATGATTGATGTGGCTGCTGCAGTCAGAAGAAGCATAAACACATTGGTAAAAATAAATCCTAGAAATATGCTTAGTACAAGTAGTAGAATTGAGATCATAATGAAGGGGATAATTTTCATTCTTCCATTTTCAACAAATTCTTTAGCTACATCTGGTTCTGCGGTTCTTGTGAGATAAGATAATTCCCTCTGAAGTTGCTTCAATCTCGGCCATTCAGATCTAGTTGAAGTAAGTTCTGATGCTAATTTCTCCACCTCATTTGTATCTATAGTTCCATTTTGTGATAGGTCTCTTAGAAAATTGACCGCTCGGAGCTCATAATTATCTAAGTCTGTATCGTCGAGTATCTGTGTGATTAATCCACTGTTTTTTCTTTTTATCCTAATTTTCTTTCTGAGATGTAGGTCTAGTAGTGTTGCATAAAATCCATCTTTATCATAGTCCAATGCGTCATTCTTGATTACGAGATTTACTAACCATGGTTTTCTTTTTTCATTAGGTATAGTGCTCAAGTATTTTGGAACGACGAAGGGTTTCTCTCTACCATAAACGATATACAATAGTACAAATAGAAATGGGAGAATCATTGAAAATATGCGAGTACCTTGCAACAAAGCTGTAGCGCCATAATATTGAGCCGAATATTGGATATTTGCTTGAACCGTGCGATCTCTTACATTATCGGATCTTTTTGGAAAACCATCGAGAACATTAATGATATCGTTTTTTAATAGCATCTCTATCTCTAAAAGTTCATCTTGCTCTGAACTCCCTCGAAATATGATTTTATTTTCCTCTCTAAACATTTGTAGGGATGGTGGATGTGAATATATTTCCTCTATATATCCCACATCTTCAATGATCAGCGTCACATTACGATATTTTACATGTTGATTAGCAAGTTTTATGTTGACGTGACATATTTCTTCGTCGTATTCTATCGGTGGATGAATTTTGAAAACATAATTGATTGTGTATTCTCCTGAATCGAATCGTTGAGATCTGAAGCCCCCGACTTCATTTAATTCTGCAAGAGATTTTATCGTATTAATTGTTCGAGTTTGGTTTCTATAGGGTTCTGAAACCTTTGTTGATCCCAAGAAATTTTTCATGTATAATATCATTTCTTTTTTAGATGAGGAATTTAGAAACTCTATGTATGGTTGTTCTAATTTTCCCTGAAGAAGTGGCGCTTCCCATATTCTATATAACATTCGGTACTGGTTAGATTTTTTTATTTCATAACTATACTCTTCGATTAGTGTACCATCAGTGAGATATGTTGCGACATATCTATCTACAATGATGTCGCCTTCGAACGCCGATGGAATATACTCTATTAGAGTTATTCCTGAAATTGCTACTAACAATGTAACAATCGCTAACGTGATTATTTGTTTGGTCTCCACCAAAGTTTTTGCCTCGAGAAATAGGTTTTGCTTGCTTATGTTAATTCTTCATAACTCGTCTATGACTCATTTACTTATATCAATATATGTCACAATAGCAATCAATAAAATTTGGATATACACCAAGTTTTATTAGAACCGTTGAGAGAAAAGATATTTCTTAGATATCCACATTAAAATTTGATTAATATGGAAGTTGGAAAGGATTGAATAAAAAAATAGTGAAACAGTTTATAAGTGTTTTCAATCCCTCAATTATGGTCATATTTTTAGTATCTTCGATGATTACTTCCTCAACATTTTTTGGGATCGAGTCGGTTGGAGCGCCTGCAGACATAGAAAATATTGATTGGACTTTGGTTTCTTATGGTAACCAAAATAATCCAACATCTGTACTACCTATAACGCCCAGTGATATTACGGCTAGCTTTAGCGGGGGTTCTATTACTGGTTCTGCTGGGTGCAATACCTATTTTGGCACCTATCTAAGTCCTGGAAACGCATTGAGTATTACAATTGACGGTTCAACCATGATGATGTGTAATCAACCTGGGGTTATGAACCAAGAGAGTACTTTTATCTCTGCTCTTGAGGCGGCTCAAACTTACCAATTAATAGGCAATAAACTTAAAATCGCCTATGCCGGTGGAGTTTTGATATTTACCACTAACCAGTTGCCACCTCTTCCACAATTTGATTTTAATATTAATCTGTTACCTCCATCTATTACAGTTGAGGCTGGTCAGCCAGCTAATTTTCAAGTAAGTTTGACTTATAGTGACATAGCATATTCTGGTACTACGGTAACCATCCAGGTCAGCGGTTTGGGTCCCGGAATGACATATCAATTAACTGCGCAGGGAGGCTTAACAATCCAAACCTTACCTTCCACACCCTCTGGAACTTATCATATGATAATTATTGGTTCAGCTCAAGGAGTAACACACCAGATTGGTGGTACAATAATTGTAAAGGAAAAACCTCCTGAATTTGATTACTCCATAACAATTTCACCTCAAACTCGAACAGCTTCTCTTGGAGATGTTGTAACCTATACAATTGCCTTAAGCGTGGTAAGCGGAATTCCTGAAATAGTAAGTCTAAGCCTTACCGGATTACCCGCAAATGTTCAGTACAAATTTTCTGAGAATTCAGGAACTCCATCCTACTCTTCCACTCTCACAATAGACACATCTACGATGACATCGGCAGGAGTTTCTGCCCTGACTGTGACAGCAACTGGGGGAGGACATGTAAACACCGCTAATTCTGAACTTATAGTTGAAGAACATGCAGACTTTACAGTATCCATCACACCATCAAATGTTTACTGCGATCAGGGAGAGTCCGTCTCACTTACCGTGAATGTCAATAAATTGGCGAATTTCGATCAAGTGGTTTCTTTAAGAGCTTCAGGTCTTCCAACCGGTGCAACACCCAGATTCAGTCCAGAGTCGGGTAAACCACCATTCTCAGCTACACTAACAATAGATACTTTGGAATCTACACCAACATCGAAATACACTGTAACTGTAGATGCATCTGGAGGTGGCAAGACACATTCAGCCACGACAGAACTTACAATAAGAGATAAGACAGGAGCTCCAAGGTCTCCAGATAGCGAAATGGAACCAAGCGGATTTTCCGGATTTAGTTTCTTTGAGAATCCTTCAAACCTGATGTTAATCATAATAGCGATCTTGATAGTTGTTCTAACTGTGATGCTGTTAAAAAGAGGAAGAACTCCTACTCAGAGAGCAACACAACCATCGACTGGTTATTGCCCTGGCTGTGGAGCACAAATAAAACCTGGAACAGAATACTGCACCTCATGTGGAAAACAAGTAGATTGATGACTCAATGTTAAATTTCATGAGATGTCAGATAGTTCTGCATGTCTGACCATCACCTGTTAGATGCTTAAGCTGATAGCTACATTTTCTACATAAATAAACTTCATAACCTTGATTTTCAACTTTCAGATTTCCACAATTGGGACATTTGATTTCTTCGCTACATTTATGACAATAATGGCCTTGTGAAATGAACCATTCCAATTGTTTGTGATCCTCGATGTACGCTTAGAATCGAAATTGATTAAAATTCAATTTTCGGACGTTTCTCTATTTCTTCCTCGAATTGCAGATATTCCATTTTTATAAGTCCGATCATTAGAGCTACAAATTTTGATGGAATTGTATCCTGCTTTATGTTGTATTCCTGGACAATATTATTGTAGGTATATCTTTGTCGAGCAATTTCGTCCTCGATACCTTTTACTGATCCCATCAAACTTGTAACTGTATTAGAAGTTTTAAGGTCTGGATAATTTTCTGCAACCGCGACAATATTTCCAAAAAGGGCTCTCGATGCTTTATCGACTTCTCTCAGCGATCCTGCTCCTGCATTAGTTGCTGTTGCTCTAAGGCTTGTAATCTTTTCAAAAACTTCTTTTTCAAATTTTGCGTAGCTTTTAACAGAATCTACAAGCTGTTCGATCGTATCTAGCCTTTTTTTCATAGCCACTCTGACTTGTCCCAATGTTGCTTCTGCGGAATTCTTGAGACTGAAGAATCTATTGTAAATAGAAACAAAATAGCCGATCAACGCGACGATAAATATCACAAATATCCCTATTGGGATGAGATATATCCAATCCAATATGCTAACAACCTTTCTACTTTTTCTTAAAGGCAGATTATAGCATCTAAATATGATCTATTTATGATATTGCTAGCTAGCTCTGAGATTAGTAAAAAGATTAAGCAGTTAATAGGTTTGATTTTTGTAATTTAATTTTGAATGGGTTTGTCTAATCAGAGTATTAGAGTTAGGATTGAACAGGCGGTAATATACGGTTTTACTCTAGTTGTCGCATTTTTTTGGAAAGATGTAATAGAGGAATTTATTGAAGTGAGTTCCACCAGGGGAAGAGTTATTTGCAAAATTTATAACAGCTATTCTAGCAACGATTCTTGTCGTCGTTATGATTTATGCCATTTTAAGAACCGAAAAACAAGCAGATAAAATGTTAAAACAAATAAAAAAAACACAAGAAGAATAATAAACACTTGGATATCAATAGTCTATATAGAATATGCGAGGTGATAATTATGGGGAAACCGAGACAAGTTAAGAAACCCAAGAAAAAGAAAAAATAGATTGAAAAAAAATACCATATTAAATCTGGGAAAATAGTATAATGCTCGTGCTTTAGTGAGTATTTACAAACTCAATATCTAACTGTTAATAACCCGGAATTCCTATAGGTCGA
>JAGLGJ010000072.1 GCA_023144075.1 Candidatus Bathyarchaeota archaeon
CAATGGGAGCGCCAATGGCTCTCAATTTAGTGAAGGCTGGTTTTGAACTAATTGTATATGATATAGAGCCAGATTCTGATAGGGTACAGAGGGTTGTTAAACAAGGTGCCAAACTTTGCAACAATCCGAGTGATGTATCTATCGATACTAAATTTGTACTTCTCTCTCTTCCAACCCAGGTCATTTCCGAAGAGGTGACACTAGGAAAGGAAGGTATTGTTCAGACAGCTGCGCCAGGAAGTGTCATAATCGAACTCAGCACAGTATCTCCAGCAACTATCAAGAAACTTGATGCTGCAGCCAAATCTCGAGGAATTGAAGTACTCGATGCTCCTATTTCAGGTGGCAGAACTGGTGCTGAGGCAGCTACATTAACGATAATGGTAGGTGGTAGAAGAGAGACATTCGAAAGATGCCGACCAATCTTTGAAAGCATTGGTAAAAGGGTCTATTATGTTGGTGAAACAGGTTCAGGTGAAATTGTTAAACTTCTGAATAATATGTTAGTGCTAACCGACTTGATTACAGCTAGATCTGTACTCGAAATAGCTGTTAAGGCTGGTATAGATCCAAAACTAGTACATGACATTATTAATGTGAGCACTGGTCAGAGTTGGGTTTGGACGAATTGGGTTCCAACATTTCTAGCTAGGAATACTGCAGGATCGACGCCAGATATTTTCAAGAAAGATGTGACGATAGCTCTCGAAATGGCGGAGAACTTAAAACTTTATCCTGAGACAGCAATAGCAGCTTTGAACTTCGTACGAACTTATACTAAAAAGCAGCAGGGAACAAATGACATATCCGCTATGTTTGATTTCTTGTCATAGTCAACTTAAGAAAGTATGTTCACACTCGAGTGCGCACGCTATGCCAAAAATTTTCTTATATTCACCGAACACTTACTTAATGTTGATATCTCATGAAAGGCGCAATAGTATTTTTAGTCTTTTTCGTAGCAATGACAGCATTTACACTGCTTTACGCTGATCTGCCTCCTGGAAGACAAATTTACGAAATGCTTGACGTACCTGAGACTGACTACCCAGTTGGAGGTATACCTGCGACTGTCTTGATAATGTCATTATTCAATGGTATTGTTTATGGTATCATCGCAGGGATAGTTTACTCGATAGCAATGGCAGCAAAACGTAGAAGAAACGAATCAAAGAATGAAGTCGCATCAACAGAGCAAAAAAAATTCTGTATCAACTGCGGGGCCGAAATACCTGAATCAACCACCTACTGTGGAAAATGTGGTGCCAGCCAGTAAAATCATAACTATTAAGGAAGAACTAATCGAAGCTGGTGCAAGCAGAGAAGAGATCAGAGATGCGTTCAAAATGAAGTTAGAGGAATGGAACATAGAGATTCGCAAGGAACCAATGCCGACACCCCAATAAATCTTCAAAAAAATAAGAGACCATTAATACTTCTCTCCATCTCTTCTTTTTAGAGCTTATCGTAGCATGCGATAAAGAGAACTTGAATAAACATTAAGAATCAAGTGAGCGCTATACAAATTCAATTGATATTAGCTATTGTAAGATTAAGTATAGTATGTTCCATAGAATTTCAGCTATAGAAATCCCCGAGGGTCTTTTGCTTTTTCTTCTCTAGAAGATTAGATACTTTAATCCCGATTCTTCTTAATTTCTTTCCAGGATTTTCCTCAAAGAATTTTTGAAGTAAGTTTCTCACTTTAATTAGATTTTCATCAATTAGATCTGTTTGTTGAAGAGTTTCACTTCTGGAATGGGTTTTCAATTCTGTATCTATTGCAATTATCGATATTGTTCGAAAGTCGACAACTTTCTTTTTGATTTTCTTCTGTATATCAAATGAAAGCTCCTTTATTTTCTCAAATATAATCTCGATGTTATCTGTATCTTCACTCAGTGTTCCTATTCTGGATATTTGTTGTATTTCATCTTGTTCTACAGGTGATTCATCAATTCCTTTTGCCTTCTCTTGGAGAATTTTCGCTTTATTTTTCCCGAATATCCTTTCAAGAGCATCAATGTTGTAATTGGCTAGATCACTTGCAGTTTGTATTCCGAGATCATTTAGAGATTTGGTTGTCCTGTCTCCTATACCATGAATCTTTGATACAGGTAGCTTATCAAAAAAACCAATGACTTCAGCATCTGTGATAACGGTTAATCCGTTAGGTTTCTTATGTCCAGAAGCCATTTTTGCAACTAGCTTGTTTGGACCGATACCTACAGAACATGTAAGACCCTCGTGGTGCTTAATCTTCTCTTTGATCTTTTCAGCAATTTTCTGGGCTTCAATCCAATTTTCAAAGGGTCTGTTTGTAACATCAAGGTAAGCCTCATCGATGCTTACCTGTTCAATAGCATCAGCTTCTTCTTCAAGAAGTTCCATTATTCTATCTGAGGCTAGTCTGTAATGTTCCATATCGACAGGCAGAAAAACAACTTCTTTGTCTTTTGCAATACGTTTTGCGAATGATATCGGAATACCAGCTTTTATCCCCAGCTCACGAGCTTTATAATTTGATGTACTTACTGCTCCACTATCTGGCGAACGTCCTGAATATACACAAATTACAACTGGTTTTCCTTTAATTTCTATATTGCGAATTTCCTCTAAAGAAGCATAAAAAGAATCTAAATCAACATGAAGGACTATTCTTGTCATGAATCATTCTCAAAATATTTCTATGACATAACTTTTGATTCCTCAGCCTAAAGAATTTTAATCAGTATACTCTGATTTCTTACCGAATCATGATGCAATTATGCTTTTGGCAAATTCTTTTCCAAAATCGTAACATTTCTGAATTTCTTCTTCAGTAGGAACATAATTTATTGTGAGTGCAGGTAAAGCGATCTTCATTCCTGCTTTATTGAAAGTCTCTTCTATGGTTTTAACTGCTCCTCCACCCCATCCATATGAACCGAAGGCGGCAGCGATCTTTCCGAGAGGTTTCAATCCTTTGAGTTCTTCCAGTACTGGTGCGACAGTAGGCAAAATGTCGTTATTTATGGTTGATGATCCGATCAATATTCCTTTTGCTTCTAACAGATCAGCTATGATATCGCTGCGGTCTGAGTAGGGTATGCGATAAATCTTAGCCTCAATATTCATGCTTGAGATTCCTTCGACTATTGCCCTAGCCATTTTATCTGTGCTATTCCACATTGTATCATAGACGACAAGAACTCTTTTCTCAGCTTCTCCTTTCGCCCAATGAAGATAAGATTCAATAATCTTCGTTGGATTTCTACGCCAGATAATGCCGTGACTCGGAGCTATCATATTAATTTTGATATCTTGACTCTGTACTTGCTCGATCTTCTTCAAAACTAGTGAACTGAGTGGCCATAAAATATTAGCATAGTATTTTGCAGCTTCTTTCATTAAGATCTTTTCGTCTACCTCGTCATCGAATCGTTTTGATGTGGCCAAGTGCTGACCAAATGCATCATTTGGAAGAAGCAAAGCATCGCTTTGTATATAGGTAAACATGCTGTCCGGCCAATGCAACATTGGGGCCTCCAGAAAAGTAAGCGTCCTTTTACCTAGATTTATTGTATCGCCCGTTTTCACCACTTGAAAATCCCAGTCTCCAAAATAATGTTTAAACAACCCTTTCTGACATCTGGCTGTTCCTACTACCTTTGCTTTGCTGGCGTGCTTAAGAACTTCAGCTATCGCGCCAGAATGGTCCGTCTCTACATGATTAGCTATTATGTAGTCTATTTTCTCAGGTTCAACTACTTTCTTGATCTTTTCCATCATCTCGTCCTTGAAAGGACCATATACACTGTCTACTAGAGCGATTTTGTCATCAATGATTAGGTAAGCGTTGTATGTTGTACCATTGTGAGTGGAATAGGCGAAACCGTGGAAGTGTCTTACATTCCAGTCTACGGCTCCAACCCAATAGATATCGTCAAAAAGCTTTATCGGAGACACTATCATCACCTTGTTACTTGAAAAGGGTAATAGGGATTCATAAACTCTTTTCTAATTTGCATAATCTCAGAAAATTTCTAGGTTAACTTTTTTAAATATTGATTGGAAGTGTAAGTGATTTTTCTCTTAATTATAGAGATATCCAAGTAATTATTTTTACTATCTGTTTTTTTTCTTTGTTCTCTTCAAGAATAGGTTAATTGCATTTTCCCTCAAGATCTTCTTGGCCAAAGATTTTGCATGTTCTAATTTTAGATCGCCATTTTCAACTTTTTGAATTAGTACTTTAGAAATGTTTTCTCTTGCAATAATTGAATGGCCATAACTTCCCTCAACAAAGACATAATCCCCTCCAAAACCAAGTATTTTGTTAGATGGTACTGTATCGATCCATTCAGAAAGTGCTCTTCTAGCAACATAAGGTGAAATTAGATGAAGCCACGCAAGATCAAGATAGACATTCGGAAAGGTCTTTGCAAGTGCAGAAGATTCTCCGATAAAAGGATAGCCACCATGGAATAAATCAAATTTCACATTTCTGTATTCGGTAAATAGATTTGTCAGATTCAAGGGATTAGTATTTGAGAGAAGATTTTCATTTCCTTCATGGAATCCTGTGTGTATCTGCATTGGTACTGAATGTTGTCCGGCGAGTTGTATGACTTTATGAGTCATGAAATCATGTAATGGCTTTGCGTCTTGAAGTGATATTCCTTCAGGTACTGTTATTCTAACACCATCTGCATCTATCCTACGAAATGTCTCTTGAGAGAATATCTCGTTAAAGATTTTCTCCGCTTCGTGGAAAGTTGCTTTTTCGAATTTGATTGAACGTCGATATCCAAGCCATAGTTTCACAGCAGCAATATCATTTGAAATCTCTTGAAATTCAAGTTCCAAATTCTTTACAAGATCTCTAAGCGTATGTATGGTTGTATTCCTACGATTTGCTATGCCTTCAATATCATATCGGTCTTGAAGAAGTATGAAATCTTCGAATCTATGGACTGGAATAAAAAACGCTCTATCCACATCGAGTAATTTTTTTACAGAAGGAGTATTCCAGATCGCGTAGCTTCTTGGTTTCAGAAGCGTATCTTGGAGGGAGAGGTCGATTCTTGATTTATCTTTAAGAACCCACTTGTATAATCCTATCTTATTCCTTTCCTTCATTTTCTTACTTATCTGTTTGTATGTTTTCTCATCGATTTCATCTCCATATAGATCTTTGGCTGCAATGTTTAGAACTCTCGCATATGACGTATTCTTGATCTCTTCCCAATAGGGCGAGAAAATCTGCCAACGTTTCTCCAATGACTTAGCAGGATTAAGGATCATCTGATAATTTTTGTAGGATAGCCCAGAAGATATCAGGTCTGATGAAGCATATTGGAGGAAGAAAACAGATAAGACATCTACATCCAAGTTAATTCTATTATTTTCTCTCTGCAAATGCTCATGTGTATCGATTAACTTCGTTTGTTCAACAACTTTTCGTATTTCTTGTGATTCTTTGCTATTTACACTCAATTATTTTGGCAACTCCATTGATCATCGTGCGCCAAATTATTTAATTATAGATTTTAGTTTTTAGAATAAAATATTATTTCTTACTTGTATGATCAAAGAATATCGAGGACTTTTTGGAGTTTTGATTCTACTTTGTTTGCCAATTGGTTAAGATCATCGTTATTCAGAATCTTCATCATTTCAGTGGGTTTTTGGATTGATATTTGCACTCCATCACCTGATTCGTACACTATCACGTTGCATGGAAGCAATGTTCCAACTTCTTTTTCCATGTCTAAAGCTTCCTTAGCAAATGATGGGTTACATGCGCCAAGGATCTTATAATTTTGATATTCAACATTTAATTTCTTTTTTAGTGTCTCTTTGACATCAATCTGAGTTATTATGCCGAAACCTTGATCTTTGAGGACCGTCTGAACTTTTTCAATCGCTTGTTCGAAAGGTATATTCAATTTTTTCATCATATTTGTCATGATGTAATCACTAGTTACTACATGTATTATGTTTGGTAAGGATATGATGTT
>JAGLGJ010000073.1 GCA_023144075.1 Candidatus Bathyarchaeota archaeon
GATCAGATAAGAATTTCAATAGCCTATATGAATCTCAATGTTAAAATCGGCGGCACCCATGGCGGTATATCAGTCGGTGCGGACGGCGCAACCCATCAGGCCCTTGAAGAGATAACACTTATGAGGATGCTTCCCAATATGAGCATTGTAGTTCCTTGCGATTCCATAGAGGCAAGGAAGGCGACTTTAGAAGCAGCCAGAATTGGCGGGCCTGTTTATATAAGATTGGGCAGAAATCCGGCAGCGATTATTACAAACGAAAAAGATCCTTTTAAAATAGGCAAGGCGAATTTATTGAAAGAAGGAAAAGATGTAACTATTGCAGCAACAGGAATCTTGATGTCAAAAGTATTAAAAGCGTCAAAAATTCTTGAAAGAGATAAAATAGATGTTCAAGTTCTCAATTTTCATACGATCAAACCCCTTGACACAGAAGCCATCAACAATTCGGCTCGAGAAACTGGAGCAATTGTAACTGTTGAAGATAGCAGCGTAATTGGAGGATTAGGTGGAAGTATAACCGAAATATTATCAGAGAACTATCCAATTCCCATTCACAGGATAGGTGTTAGAGATGTTTTCGGTCAGACCGGTAACATGGAAGAGTTAGCAACTGAATATAATATGAATATCACTGACATTATCAAAGCTGCAAAGAACGTTATCAAGAAGAAAAGGAAATAGAAACAGCGCTTTTAATTCAGTTAGCTTAATTTAGCAAATTTTGAAATGCTTTCCATTACATCTTATATTTGCAGATTTGAATTCATTTAGAGGATGTGAACTGAATGACTGTGAAAAAAGTTACAATTCGCGATTTTATGAGCATGAAAAAGAATCGAGAGAAAATAGTTGCATTAAGCCTCTACGATTATCCAACTGCTTATTTTGCAGACAAAGCTGGAGTAGACATGATCCTTGTTGGAGATGGAAGCGTTGGTATGACCGCGTTGGGTTACAATAACACTGTACCCGTCACAATGGATGAAATGATAATATTCTGTAAAGCTGTTGTGAGAGCTACAGAAAGAGCTCTTGTAATGGGCGACATGCCATTCATGTCATATCAGAATGTTGATGATGCGCTAAAGAACGCAGGCCGTTTTATGAAGGAATCAGGTGTCGACGCCATAAAACTTGAAGGTGGAAAAGAAGTCTGTGATAGGGTTCGAACTATTAGTGAGGCTGGAATACCAGTTTGCGGCCACATAGGATTGACTCCGCAATCAGCATCACTCTCAGGTGGTTATAAAGTTCAAGGGAAGAAAGCGGAAAATGCCTTGAAAATACTAGATGATGCAATTGCTATGGAAAAAAGTGGCGCTTTTTCATTAGTTATAGAATTTGCGACGACAGAAATCGCTCAAATTGTTACTGATAAATTATCAATCCCCGTCTTCGGCTGGGGATCAGGACCATACACTGATGGAATAGGTCTTAACATAGCAGATGTCCTAGGCATGTCCCTTGGATTGAAACCAAGTTTCGCTAAAGATTATGCAGGTCTAAGCAAATCTATGTTAAATGCGTTAACCAATTATGGAAAAGATATACGAGAAAAACAATTCCCAGAAGATAAACATGCAATACACATGGATAAAATCGAATATGAGAAATTAATTACGATAAAAGGCAACTAACGCACATTCGTAAAGAACTAATTATTTTTTTTATTTTATTCTGACTTATCTAGATCTATGTTTACATCTACATTTATGCCATTTCTTACACTCTGTGTGACAATACAGAAATCTTCAAAGAGATCTAAACATCTCTTCGATTTTGCAATATCACTCTGTCCAATTTGAGGTTTCAGTTTTACCTTAATTGAGGCAATTCTCCATTTACCTTTCTCGTTTTTACGTATAACAGTTTCAACAACTGTATTGAAATCTCCCAAGTCAATTTTTGCCTTCTCAAAACAAAATGATAAACTGGCGCTAAGACAATTCCCAACAGCTGCCGCTAAAAATTGAGACGCGCTAGGTGCAGATCCTTCTCCAATAGGTTCAGGCTCATCAATTAATACTTTGAAATCTTTTGGCGAATCAAAATTTGCTTTAAATTGATAATTCGAAATACGGCTTAGTTTTGTAATAAACACTTTCTCGTCAGTTGGCATTTCCATAAACATCCAACCTAATATTCAGCGAATATATTGTAAGTATTCCTTAAAAATCTCATATTGAAATGAACAAATACTCATGTAAGTCTATTAGGAAAATCTTAGATATTGCTCATCTTCAATCAACTGACAAATGCCAAATGATGTCTGGGAGAAACATCAATGAAAAAGATCCAAGTAACATTACTGAGTGGTAGAAGTTTATCTCAAGGTAGAGAAAAAGAGCAAGGAAAACTTTCGGAATCATATTTTAAAAGTGTAGCATGTTGCGAAATCAATGGGGAAGATATCGAAGAAATTGGGTTAGATTATGGGGAAAATGTTCGTATTAGCACGAAATATGGCACAGTTGTAGTCAAGTCGATAGCTACCAAACAGACTTTGGAGCGGGGAATTATATTCGTTCCATATGGATTATGGGCTGCACAAGTTTCAGGATCTGAAACCGATGGGACAGGTATGCCTTCTTACAAAGGAATATCATCCACATTAGAATCTGCAAAAAAAGAGAAAGTTCTGACTGTAGATCAACTAATAAAAAAATCATTTAGTCGAAAAAAATCGAAAAAACGGTGAGATGACAATTTGAGTCAAGAAATAATAAGTAATGTAATCTGCACAGTGTGTGGATGTTCCTGTGATCATTTACAAGTCACAATTAACAACGACAAAATTGTAAAAGTCAAGAATGCTTGTGCAATGTCGAGCGGCAAAATGTTAGGGTATAGGAATGAAAGAATTACACAACCAATGATGAAAAAAGGAAGAACGTTAAAGCCTACCACTTATGAACGAGCAATCGACGCGACTGCAAAAATAATTACAAAATCCAGTTCACCGCTTTTCTATGGTTGGAGTCTAACCAGCAATGAAGCAATCGAGATAGGAGTAGATCTAGCCGAAGAAACTGGAGGATTCTTTGATAACACGACATCAATATGTCATGGTCCAACAATCTTAGGAGTTCATGAAATTGGAGAATCATCCTGCACATTGGGAGAGATCCGACATAGAGCTGATTTAGTAATCTATTGGGGATCCAATCCGGTACACGCGCATCCACTTCACATGTCAAGATATACTGTAATGAGCAAAGGGCGGTTTCGAAAATCAAGAGCAGATAGAAAACTCGTAGTAATTGATGTAAGAAAGACTGATACGGCTAAACTTGCTGACGTTTTCATACAAATCGAACCAAATAGTGACTATGAACTGATGTCTGCTTTGAGGGCTGCTGTTCGAGGTGATGAAATCGAACAAGAAATAGTCTCTGGAGTCCCGATTGATAAAATTGAAGAATTAGCTGAAATGCTGATAAATTGTGAATTTGGAGCTCTATTTTTTGGTCTAGGTTTGACGATGAGCTCGGGAAAAAATAAGAACATAGAAGCCGCATTGTCTTTAGTTAAGGAATTAAACTCAAAAACAAAGTTTGTTATTATGCCAATGCGTGGACATTTCAATGTTAACGGTGCAAATAATGTTACAACTTGGCTTACTGGCTATCCTTACGCAGTAGATTTCACACAAGGATTCCCCAGATATAACCCTGGGGAGACCTCAGCTGTAGATCTCCTTGCAAGGGGAGAATGTGATTCTGCCTTAATTGTAGCTTCGGATCCAATATCCAATTTCCCACATCAAGCAGCTAAACATCTAACTTCTATTCCACTCATGACAATCGATCCTCATATTACTCCAACGACAATGTGTTCAGATATAATACTCCCTTCAGCTCATGTTGGAATAGAAACGACGGGCTCAACTTATCGAATGGATGGGGTGGTACTTGAAACTAGGAAACTTGTTGACCCACCTAAAACCGTCAAAACTGATGTCGAAATATTGAGTGCTCTTCTAAAACGTGTAAAATCTCTTAAGAGGTAAAAACATTGGAAAAAGAACTTTCTATTCTGAATGCAATTGTTTTCGATCCACTAAATAATATTGAAGGAGAAAAATTAGACGTTCATATCAAGAATGGAAAAATTGTTGAATCAGTGGGAAGAAAAGCCCGGAAAATAAATGCCTCAGGAAAGATTATGATGCCTGGTGGAGTCGATATACACTCCCATATTGCAGGATCAAAAGTGAATGCTGGTAGATTACTTCGACCAGAAGACCATAGAAAAGATGTTGAAATTAAAACAAAACGCACACATTCAGGGGTTGGTTACTCTATACCATCGACTCGTATAACGGGTTATCGTTATGCGAAGATGGGTTATACTACAGTCTTTGATCCGGCAACTCCACCATTGAAGACAAGACACACACACGAAGAACTTGATTCAACTCCTATTATTGACAAAGGCTGTTTCCCTCTTCTTGGTAACAACTGGTTTATCATGGAATACTTAAGGGATGGAAGACTGGATGAATGTGCAGCATTTGTTGCTTGGATGCTGAAAGCCACAAAAGGGTACGCTATTAAAATTGTAGATCCAGGCGGTGTTGAGGCTTGGGGATGGGGTAAATTCATCAAAGGACTAGATGATCCAATAATAAATTTTGATGTAACGCCAAGAGAGATAATTAGAGGCTTATGTAAAGTAAATAAAATTTTGAATCTTCCTCATATAATCCATGTTCACACTAACAATCTTGGTAACCCTGGGAACTATCAAACAACTATAGACACGATGGACGCAGTAAGAGACTTAGCTGATGAAAAACGACCTATAATTCATATTACTCATGTTCAATTCACAGGATTCTCAGGATCATCGTGGCTCAATCTAGGCTCAGGTGCACCAGAAATAGCTGATTACGTTAATGATCATAGCCATGTTTCAGTAGATCTTGGTCAAGTAATTTTTGGCGACACTACTACCATGACGGCTGATGGGCCGTTCCAATATTTCCTACACCAACTATCAGGTAATAAATGGGTCAACTTGGACGTAGAAGCTGAAACAGGTTCAGGTATAGTGCCTTTCCAATATAAACGAACAAATTATGTTAACGCAATCCAATGGGGAATAGGCTTAGAGCTCGCTCTTTTGGTAGAAGATCCATGGAGAGTCTTCATGACAACAGACCATCCAAATGGAGGACCATTCACATCATATCCAAAAGTCATAGCGTGGCTGATGAGCAAGAAAGCACGAGAAAAAATGATATCAAGAATTAATCGTACAGCAAGAAGAAGACTTGATCTTCCAAACATTGATAGAGAATATACGCTTGGAGAGATCGCGACAATAACAAGAGCTGCACCCGCAAAATCGTTAACTCTTATGAACAAAGGACATCTCGGCTTGGGTGCTGATGCTGATATTGCAATTTATGATCTAGATCCATCTAAAGTCGATTTAGAAAATAAACCATCCACGATAAGGAAGGCTTTCAAAGAGACTTTATACACAATCAAAAACGGAAAAATTGTATCGAAGCAAGGTCAAATAACAGGCAATTCATATGGCAACACGTTTTACACAGAAAGTCAAGTATCAAAGAATCTTGAAGCCGATTTGATGAAAGATATCCAATCGCGATTCAAAGATTACTATACTATAGAGCTTGAAAATTATCCAATATCTGATAGTTTCCTTAGAAATCCAGCCAAAATTAATTGTAAGGCCGAGGTCTAAGATGCCAAAATATACTCTCCGATTAAAGAAGAAAGTTCAAAATCCTTTACATCTAGATAAAATCTCACCTGACGAATTTATAAACAAAAAGATTAGTGCTGTAAATGATATTGAGATTTGGGAAGGAAATA
>JAGLGJ010000074.1 GCA_023144075.1 Candidatus Bathyarchaeota archaeon
ATGTGTTCATCTAAACTATATGGACCAGAACCATAATTCGCTACCATAAGAAGTCCACCCATCATTGCCAAGTTTTTCAATAACATAATAGATTGAATTTGATCTGTGAACTCTGTATGAAATATGAGAGTAACAGGTATCAGAAACATGAATAGAGCAATAGCCCCCCACTTAGCCTTAAATCCCAGTAGTATTGATAGCCCTCCAAAAATTTCTATCATGATAACAAGAACCGATAATACTCCTGCGGCCGGGATACCAGCAGCCGCTATATAATTTTCAGTTCCGGAAGGGTTCATTGCTTTATTTATTGCAGCGATAATAAAAATCGTTGATATTAAGATCCTTGCTGCGAGTGGAATCGAGTCCTTCAACTTTATCAATCCCTTTTAAGATGTCATTTAAAATCTATGTATAAGGTTTTTTACTCAAAATAATCGAGCTGAATAGTCATTGATCAACTTCATAAAATCAATCTGAAGGGGAATAGAGCGTATTTATGGGTGCTGTGAGCGCAGTCAAATCGAAAAAAGGCTTCAATACAATTCCTATTTTGAAGAAGATGATGGAGACCCAAAAACACAGGGGAAATGAAAACCTAGGCATTGCAACGAATCATGAATGCTTTTTCACAAAAAAACTTGAAGAGTTAGACCAAATTCAGTCGTCAAATGTTGCGATTGCATATAACATGTCGAAGATTGAGCCAAGTGATTCTCCTCAACCAATTGTATCTCTAAGTCGTTCGTTAATTATTGAAAGTGATTATCTGGAATTTCAACAATCATTCAATCAACTAGTTGAAACCCTTTCTGAGGACACTCCAGAAAGATCATTAACAAAATTTGTATCACAAGTTGATGGTCAATACGAGATTGCAATCCTTCACGATGGAAACATAGTTGTTGCGAGGGATCCTATCGGCCTCAAACCTCTTTATTATGGCTGGGACACAGATTTTATCGCTTTATCGACTGAAAAAAAAGCTCTCTGGAATCTTGGAATAAAAAAAACGAATATATTCCCACCTGGTCACATTTGGCGACTATATCACGACAGTAAACCTTCATGTGTAAGACAAATAACATCGCAAAAATTTATTGACGATGATAATGTGGTAATCACTAAAAGATTAGGAAATCTATTGCGAAAGGCTGTATTAGAAAGATCATTAAAATCCAAACAAGTAGGAGTTAGTTTTTCTGGAGGACTAGATAGCTCGCTTATTGCACATATTTTATCTCAAAATGATATTGATGTTGTTGGCCTAGTTGTGGGAGTTAAAGGTCAACCTTCAACAGAATGGGCAGAAAAGGCAGCTAAACTTCTTGGAATCAATTTGGAGATTCAAGAAATAGATGAGGATAATCTTGAAAATATTTTGAAAGAAAACATATGGCGAATAGAGGAAGCTGATCCAGTAAAATTGAGTTTAGCTACCCCTTTTTATCTATGTGCAAAACTAGCTAGGAACTCTGGCATAACAAGAGTGTTTACTGGTCAAGGAGCCGATGAACTCTTCGGAGGGTATCATAGGTTTTTAAAGATACTAGACGAGGGAGATGCAAATACACTTGATGAAGCGATTTTTAATAGAGTTAGAGATGCACATGAAGATAGTTTTCAAGTTTGTGAAAAGTCAGTAGCTCCAGAAACAGTGAGAATGATTCATCCTTATGCAGATTGGGAGCTTATTCAATATGGCTTATCAATTCCATCAGAACTAAAGATCTCAAAGCCAAATGATAAGCTCAGAAAACACATCTTAAGGAAAGCAGCTATAGATATTGGCCTTCCAAAACAACTCGCCGAAGCTCCGAAAAAAGCTATTCAATACTCTACGGGAATGAATAGAAGAATTGAGATTCTAGCAAAATCTAAAGGAATGAAAACAAAACAATATGTAAACCAATTATTCAAAGATATTTTCGTAAATTTTAATTTGAGAGATCATTAATTCATCATGATTTCCCTTTGACAATGAATGATCTTATTAGAAGGATGTTGAATCAATTAGACCATATCATGGGGTCGTCGTCTAGCTTGGTCAAGGTCTGAACCGCCCAAAGGATACCAGAGCACATATGTGCGGTGAACCTGGGGATCTAACCAGATTGCTGGCGGTCGCGGGTTCAAATTGACATCGTCATGAAATTCCCGCCGACCCCACCATAAACACATTCATTATTTGCCATAGACATAAATCATTGAATCTAAAATCTCCTCCAATTAGAAGGCATGAACATGAATAGAATCTCAATGGCCCATGGTGGCGGAGGCGTTGCCATGCAAGAACTAATCAAGAAGTATGTTTTAAAATATCTTGGTGGAAGTTCAGCCGAAGTCCCATTAGAAGCTCTTGATGATTCAGCTGTAATCGAAGACATCGTTCTAAAGTCCGACTCGCACACTGTTAAACCTCTTTTTTTTCCAGGCGGAGACATCGGAAGATTAGCCATTACTGGGACAGTAAACGATATTGCCGCAGTAGGGGCTGAACCTTTAGCACTTACATCCGGATTCATAATAGAAGATGGCTTCGAGATCGAAACATTCGAAAATATTCTAAAAAGCATGCAAGAAACTTGTGAGGAAGCGGGAGTACATGTCCTAACAGGCGACACAAAAGTCATGGAGAAAGGAGCATTAGATAAATTTGTAGTCAATACATCTGGCATCGGGAAGCGAAGCCGCTATCTTGATGAAAATTTGCAAATTGTGAGGGAGCATAGAGACCTCAAATCCAGATGGCTTTTAGACTCAAACTTATCCAATGGCGATAGCATCATCGTTTCTGGAACCTTAGGCGATCATGGCATAGCTGTCCTCTCATCGCGAGAAGGTTACGGTTTTGAAACAGAAGTAAAATCAGACATGATGCCCCTAAACAAAGTTGTAAACGAACTGCTCCAAATAGGAGGCATCGTTAACATCAAGGACCCTACACGTGGCGGATTAGCTAATGTGTTAAATGAATGGAGTGAAAAATCAAACATAGGAATTACAATTCACGAAGAAAACATACCCATTAGAACTGGAGTTAAAGCTGCGTGTGAAATGCTGGGCATAGATCCTTTAGAGATTGGTAATGAAGGAAAATTCGTTATAGCAACAATACCAGAAAAAGCTGAAGAGATTCTAGAAAAATTGAAAGGTACTGAAATCGGTCACGACGCAGTAATTATCGGGAAAGTTACTAAAGGATCCAATCACGTTGTCCTAGAGACTTCGATTGGCGGCAAACGAATTATTTTACCACCCATTGGAGACCCTGTGCCCAGGATATGCTAAACACGTACGTTTTTCATACAATAGGATAACCTAACATGTAAGAATACAAGTCAACTTGTGATACATGTACAAGAAATACAATAAATTGAGCGATAGTTAACAAAATAGAATGTGTAACCAAACTATCTTCATTCTTCCATTTCATTATTTCACCACTTGTTATTATCACTATAAACGGAATTAGAAAACTAGCTACTCTTGCTAGCTCGAGTTTCGCAAATAATATGGTGATGAACAATACAGCTGCGAAGCTCAATACAAAAGTACTGTCTTCATGTTCATGGAAAAAATAGCGTAGCGATCTAATTAGAGCTATGAAAAACAGTATGCATATAGGCAATCCAATGAACATGAAAAAAAACAATGTGGAATGCCCGATATTCCAAACTAATGGATTCAACGAGTGGAGATGCCAGTAAAACCATGAATTTGTTCTGTGAGCCGATAATGTTGCTTGGATAATAGGCCAACCAATTACAATTTCCAAGATCATATAGGGAATAACGGTTCCTAGAAAATAAAATAATGAATTAATAATTTTCTTAGATTCACCTGAAAAGATTGTGAATATCAAAACCATTACTAAAATTGAGGCGGATACATAAGACATGAAAATACATAATGAAAGAATCACCCCTCCAATTAGACTCATAACCTTATTTTGAGTTCTAAATGAATGTAAGAAGAACAAGATAGATAAACATACAAAAAATCCTAGAATCAAATCCATGTATGGAAAATTCAACATTAATGACGGGACCCACGAATATAAAACACATGAGAGTACAGCAACTCTCCAACCGTAGATTAAATTCGATATCCAGAATATTGGAAATATTGTTAAAGCCGAAAGTACTGAAACCAGATACATAACCGAATAGGAATGTTCTCCAAATACTTGAAACGCAACATGGATCATCAATGGATAACCAGGCAAATGTGTTGCCATATGGCCACCCCAATAAAGCAATGGAATTTGCATTTCCCGAAGCCATTCGGATATGTATCCCATGGGCTCTGAAATTCGGAGGGCCAATGAGTAATAGGCAAAACTTTGTTGATCTTCAATCAAGCTAATCAGTTCAGCATTCTTCATCAACATTATCAAAATCTGAAATAGGAGAAATATCACAGCGAAGGACAAAGGCGCAAGAATATTCATTTCAATACGAATAATTTTCCATTTAGAAAACTCAAACCTTTTATTCCCCTTTTCAAAAAAAAACTTCAGAAGAATACACTGAATCACAAAAAAGATAATCATAAGAAAAATCCAAAAATATTTTTCAAATAAAATTAGGGATCCATGAGTAAATAATAAAATTAGACTTCCTAAAAATAAAATAACTACAATCAGTCTCTGATACAGCGTATATTTCTCCCATAAAATATTCTTTTCAAAAAAGGATTTAAAGTGAATAATGATTACTCAAATAGAATAAAGTATCTAGATTTAATGACCCCCACCTTAATAGAATTCATATTATCAGTTGTCGTGAAAGTTAACGGATAATTCTTCGGTATCTATATTCAATATTGCAGGATCCTTCTATAGACACCATGCATGGTCCAATTGGATGATTTGGATTACAGGTTTCTCCAAATAATGTGCATTCTTTAGGTTCAACTAATCCTCGAAGTACTCTATGGCACTCACAACCCTTAGGTTCCGTGGATTCAGTATGTATAATGGGTTTCAGTTCATCAGCCCATTGTTTTTCGGCGTCAAAAGATTCAAATTCTTTCTTAATCGCCATCCTGGATAAAGGAATTTTTGGGAACCCTCGCCACTTTGCGTCCTTCGGTTCGAAAACTTCCGAGATTGCCTTAAGAGCTTTCAAATTACCTTCTTTTTTTACGACTCGTTGATACTCATTCTCTACAATTGATTTTGATTCGTGGATTTGTTTTGCAATCATGTATACAGCCATTAGTACATCCAAAGGTTCAAAACCCGCAATTACTTGCGGGATACTATACTTAGAGGATACTCCTTCGTATGCGTTCATTCCTATTATTGTGCTGACATGACCTGGCTCAATAATACCTTGTAGTTTAAGTTCACCCATTCCAAGGAGAGCATTAAGTGCTGGAGGAAGATACCGATGGAAGCTCAGTACAAAGAAATTTTTTGGAGGATCCTTGAGTAAAGTTACTGCCGTGCTTGGAGCTGTGGTTTCGAAACCTATCGCAACAAATACTATTTCATCATCAGTTTTCTTTGCAAGATTTACTGCGTCAGTGATGCTGTATACAATCCTTACGTTTGCACCTTGTGATCTCGCGTCATTTAGTGATTCTGTTAGACCTGGAACTCTAAGCATGTCTCCAAAAGTAGCTATCGTTTTACCTTTCCTAGCTAATTCCAGCGCCATCTCGATTTCAGAAGTAGTGGTTACACAGACTGGACAGCCTGGACCCTGTCTAATTCGCACTCCATGTTTTTTAAGTAAATCATCTAAGCCGTATTTCACTATAGTATCTTGATGTGTCCCACATACGTGC
>JAGLGJ010000075.1 GCA_023144075.1 Candidatus Bathyarchaeota archaeon
TTTTGTTTGATCAAATGTGGTGCCCGCTTCATATGTTGCCAATTTTCGACTATAGAGAGAATCAGGTGAAGATCTGCCTACTACGCGACAGTTTCCTTTGAAAAGTTTGAGCTTGACAGTACCGTTGACTCTTTCCTGAGTTTTGTCTATGAAAGCTTTCAAATCATCCATTAAAGGATCCGTCCATAATCCATTGTAAGCCGCCACAGTCCATTGAATATCTACCAATTTTTTAAAAGCAAGCTCGTGTCGAGTCAGTACACATTTTTCAAGATCTTTATGTGCCGCGATTAGAACCATTGCCGCAGGGCATTCGTATACTTCGCGTGATTTAATCCCAACCAAACGATCCTCTATGTGATCGATTCGGCCAACCCCATTTCTGCCGGCTCTGTGACTTACCTCTTCCAACAATCTAACTGGGGTTTTTTTTGAGCCATCTAATGATTTGGGTAAGCCTCTCTCAAATCCCAATGTTATATACTCGGGGTCATTCGGACATTTCTCGGGAGATGTCGTTAACTCAAAGATTTCTTCAGGTGGCTCAGTAGAGGGATCTTCAAGTACGCCACATTCAATAGAACGGCCGTAAATATTTTCATCGATGCTATAGGGGTTCTCTGGTTTTGTTGAAACAGGAATATTGTGTTGTTTTGCGTACTTGATCTCTTCTTCACGTGAGAGTTTCCATTCTCTGATAGGGGCTATTATTCTTAGTTCTGGTGCAAGAGAAGCTATTGCGACGTCGAATCTTACTTGGTCATTTCCTTTTCCTGTAGATCCATGAGCAACCGCGATAGCTTTTTCCTTTTTGGCAATATCAACGAGTTTGGAGGCAATGAGTGGTCTGGATAAAGCCGTTGATATGGGATATTGGTCTTGATAGAGTGAATTAGCTTTGATTGCAGCATATACGTAGTCTTGTGCGAATTCTTCTTTTGCATCAATAGAATAGTGTTTGATGGCTCCTGATTTAAGTGAACGGTCTTTAAGAGAATCGAGTTCTTCTTCACTGCCTACGTCAATTGTGAGCGTTATTACGTCATAACCGTATTTCTCTATTATCCATTTAATGGCAACAGATGTATCAAGTCCACCAGAATATGCTAAAACAACCTTGTCACTCATTTCTAATCCTTCTTGCCAAAATGTGATAGGGATATAGATCTTTAATTCTGTGATAAGTCTTCTTCGAGCGAATATTTGTTATTGCTTATTTTTTTTAACGAATCGTTATGATGTTAATGATTACTTCTTGGATATTTTGGTTAAATATTCTAATATCTTCGAAGCTATATCGACACCTGTTCCGGATTCAGCTCCGCGGAATTCTATTGTTGAGTTGATCTCATGCACAACGTTTCCCTTCGGGCTTTCCATCAAATCTATTGCCAAGATGCCTCCTCCGACAGCCTTTGCGGCTTTCAAAACGGCATCCTCGAGTTCGGAAGTAATCGGACATGCAGTTGTCGTCGCTCCAAGAGCTACATTGGTCCTCCAGGAACCTTCGGGAGAACTGCGATAAATTGCTGCTGTGATCTCATCACCTACAACAATTGTTCTGATATCTCTTGGTGGACGTTTTACCATCTCCTGAATGTAATGAATCTGAAGTAATGAATTGCCCATTTGCTCTCTATGTTCTAGAATAGCCTCTGCTGTTGCCCGGTCTCTGATTGGCGCAACTAATCTGCCCCAACTTCCAATAACCGGTTTTATTACGGCGGGATATCCAATTTCATCTAATATTTCTAAAGCTGTTTCAGGTGTAAATGCGACAAACGTCTTTGGTGTTGGAACTTTAGCTTTTGAAAGAGCTAAGGAAGTCATCATTTTATTCCCACAGATTGAAGTCGTATCAAAAGAGTTAACTACTTTCATACCTCTTTTTTCTAAAATTGCTGAGACGTGTAATCCTCTAAAGTAGCTAATGCATCTTTGAAGAACAATGTCGCCATAAGGTTCCGTAAGGTCTTCAGAAGTAATGTCGAATGATGTGTTCTTAGCGTCGATAAGATTAATTTTGATTCTTTTTCGCTTTGCAGCTTTTATTAGGGCTTTCTCTTCCCAACGAGTCCTATCAAAAATTATTGAAAAAGTACGCGCCAAAGAAGGTGTCTCACTCTCCCCAATCTTCACCGACGACCTCGGCGACTTTAAGATTACATTTTCCATCCGATTCAATAGATAGTTCAAATTCAAGGCCGCAATCAGGACATGTGACTATTTCACCATTTACAGCGTCTTTTGGAATTTTAATCTCTCCATCGCATTCTGAGCATTTACATGTCATTAGTTTTTATCTCACAATCCTTGTGATCCAATAATGAATTCTGAATGCGTAGATATCAATAAGCTTAAAAGATTTTCTTTTATAAAATTCACGTTCAAACTGGTTACCATTCGCGTAGAATGATCATTGTATTTGTATTTGATACGCCTTCTACAGTTCTGATTTCTTCGATACAGCGGTTCACTTCAGTAATACTTGACGCTGATATTGTTACGACTATGTCATATTGACCTGTGACCTCGTGAACTGTTTCAACATTTGAGAGTTTTACGAGTTTTTGTGATATTTTTGAAGTTGGGTATGCAGGATTTATTGAAAGAAGTGTTATTGCTCTTGCTCCTGTTTTAAATCCTAGCTCAATAGTGAATTTTTTAATATCACTTGCTTGTAATAATGCTGAAATTCTTTTCCTGACTGCACCCTCTGATAATCTTGTCTTCTTTGCAATATCGACATACGATGCTCTACCATCCTGCTTCAAAATGTCGATTATCTCTTGGTCTATCTCGTCCAACACTGCTCTCCAATATGATTGTAGTTCTGAAACTAATTTAACAATTGCCGGATGACTGTTCAGTTAGGTATGTACTTCATTATATTAATTTATTACGAATTACATGCTTGTTGATATATAAAACGTACATATTATGCATGATATGTAATGAAAACGGCTTTTTACACCGAAATCTTTAATAGGCGTATAGGCTCTTCCATAGAACATTTGAGGTGGTATATTGCCAGATTATAAATGTCAAGACTGTTCAGCTGATGTTCAGGTTCCAAGCGATGCCTTGGATGGTGAAATTGTTGTATGTCCAGACTGTGGTCTCGAACTACAAGTTAAGAAAAAACCCACAGGAGAAATTGAATTAGCCGAAGTCACAAAAGAGAAAGAAGATTGGGGAGAATAATTGACCGGTTCCATCGGGATGCTTTATGATCAATTAAGGCCCGAGGAGCGCCTCCTGATTGAAGCCGCAAAAAGAAAATCATTAAGATTGGGGCTTCACGATTCAGAGAAACTCTATCTCGATATTAAAAATACGGATCAGGAAGAGCTCTTCGAGGAAATAGTCTTACAGAGATGTTTGAGTTACTTTCGCAGTGTACATCTAACATCCCTTTTGGAAAACAAGGGAATAACTGTAATTAACTCTTCTAAGATTGCGTCAGTATGTGGAAATAAATTATTAGCATCAATGAAACTTGAGGAAGCAAATATTCCAACTCCGCATACAGTTGTTGCATTTAGTATTGAAGCAGCTCTAAAAGCTCTTGATGAGGTAGGATATCCTGCAGTTCTCAAACCCGTAGTAGGAAGTTGGGGAAGACTCGTCGCTCCTTTAAGAGATGTTGAATCAGCAAAAGCTATTCTAGAAGATCGAGAGAACATGTTTCCAATTTATCAAATCTACTATATTCAAGAGATGATTCAGCGTCCATCAAGAGACATACGATGCTTTGTGATAGGAAATTCTGTTGTGGCAGCGATATATAGATACGCACCAAAAGATGATTGGCGAACGAATACAGCAAGAGGAGGACACGTAGAATCCTGCAAAGTGACAAGCAATATGGAAGAACTTGCCCTTAGAGCAGCTAAAGTGTTTGGTGAAGGAGTATATGGTGTTGACATGATGGAAAGCGAAAATGGCTTAACGATACATGAGGTGAATTATACTACTGAGTTCAGAAATAGTGTTCCAGCAACTGGTGTAGATATACCTGGATTAATGCTGGATTTTGCAATACAAAAAGTGAGGAAGTAGAATTGAAGATTTCTATAATAGGTGGTTCAGGCTATGCCGGGGGGGAACTGATACGAGAACTATTGATACATCCAAAAGTAGAAATTTCTCTGATCGTCTCAAGAACTCATATCGATGAATATGTTCATCGAATACACCCAAATCTGCGTGGTTATACTGACCTTAAATTTTCTCCTTTAAATATCTCCGAAATAACTTCAAATTCCGATTTAGTATTTGCAGCAATTCCACATGGAACCTCAGCAGAAATTGTTCCAAAAATCTTAGAAACCGGATTAAGAGTCATTGATCTAGGAGCAGACTTTAGGCTAAAAGATCCCAATTGCTATCCTCAATGGTATGGGTGGACGCATCCACATCCTGAATTTCTAAAGGACGCTGTATATGGTCTTCCAGAGCTTCACCGTGAGGAAATCAAGAAAGCAAAACTCGTCGCCTGTCCAGGATGTATGTCGACTGCAACCATTCTGGCACTTGCACCTCCAATTAAAGAGAACATTATTGAACCTAACAGAATTGTTGTAGATGCAAAAATTGGATCTTCAGGTGCAGGGAACGTACCAACAAAAGTCTCCCACCATCCTGAACGAGCAAGCGGACTCAGACCTTACAAAATTGTGGGTCATCGCCATATTCCTGAGATAGAACAAGAACTTTCATTACTGACCAAAACTGCGCCGAGAATATCCTTTACGCCCCATGCTCTACCTGTGATTCGCGGGATTTTGACTACTATCCATACATACCCAAGAAAAGATTTGACCTTACCGGATCTATGGAAAATGTATCGATCAATGTATGGTCAAGAACCTTTCATTCGTCTAGTAAAAGATAAAAAAGGTTTACACCAATTGCCGGATCCCAAAGTTACCACCGGATCAAACTTCTGTGACATAGGATTTGAGATAGATCCACATGTAAACAGATTAGTTTTGTTAAGTGCGATAGACAATCTCATAAAAGGAGCATCAGGTCAGGCGGTACAATGTCTAAATATAATGCTTGGTGTTGACGAGAGAACTGGAATTTCGACTCCTACGATATACCCGGTGTAGTTCAAAATGATCATTGTAGTGAAACTTGGAGGTAGCACCCTCGAAAAAGGTGTTTCGGAAAACTTTGTTCAAGATATTAAAAAAGTTGCAGAGAATCATAATATTATCATAGTCCATGGCGGTGGAGCAAAAGTAACCCAAATGGCAACAAAGCTTGGAAAAGAGCAGAAATTTGTTGTTTCTCCAGAAGGTTTCAGGAGTAGATATACAGACAGAGAGACGGTAGAAATCTTCACTATGGTCATGGCTGGAAAGATAAACAAAGAAATAGTGATTGCCTTACAACGTCAGGGAGTAAATGCTGTCGGGTTTTCAGGTTTAGATGGTTCTCTGGTAAAAGCCAATAGAAAAAAACAACTAGTAATCATAGATGAGAGAGGACGAAAAAGAATCATCGAAGGAGGGTACACTGGTAAGATCAGCGAAGTAAATTCAAATCTTCTCAACTTGCTCATAAATAATCAATACACGCCAGTTATAGCTCCAATAGCAATCGGATCAGAGTTCGAACCCTTAAACACGGATGGAGACCGAATGGCTGCCAATGTGGCTGGTGAAATAAAAGCAGATATGTTAATTCTCTTGACAGATGTGAAAGGACTTGAACTTAACGGGAAACTCATACCAAAACTCAATTTTATTGAAGC
>JAGLGJ010000076.1 GCA_023144075.1 Candidatus Bathyarchaeota archaeon
ACAGTTAGACTAATTGATTGCACGTTTCGTGATCGAAAAAGTGTTCTTAAGGAGATTATGGAAGTAAGACCCAGAATTGTTGGGATTTATTCTATGTATTCCATGGAACAGGATAGTATCGAACTTGCAAGGAGTATACGAGAAGTAACTGATCTCCTGATTGCAGGTGGACCGCTGCCCACAGCCAAGCCTTCAAGCTTTCTTGACGATTTCGATCTTGTAGTTGTCGGAGAAGCTGAGAATACAATGCTCGAGATCGTAAAAACTTTCTTCGAAAATAAAGACCCAAAAACGGTTCCAGGGATAATCTTCAAAGACGGTTCAAACACATATCATACAGGTAAAAGAAACACTATCGAAAATCTTGACTCTATACCTTTTCCTTCAAGAGAACTATTTGACAATGATTCCTATAAGCAATATTACCAGAATCACTTCGGTTATACCATGACCTCTATGATATCTTCCAGAGGGTGCCCATTTCGCTGTGATTTTTGTAGCAGACCAATCTTCAAAGAAGGTTTCAGATCAAGATCTCATGAAAATATAGTGGATGAGATGCAGTCAATAATGGATATGGGATATGATCTAATATGGTTCGCTGATGATTGCTTTACAATTTCAAAAGATAGAGTAGTAAAGATATGTGATGAAATAATTAGACGTAAATTGAATGTGAAATGGCAATGTCTCTCTAGAGTCGATGCTATGGACCTAGAGATGGCTACTCGAATGAAGGAAGCAGGTTGTCAGAGAGTATATTTTGGCATAGAATCGGGTGATCAAAGAACCTTACATTTAATGAAGAAAGATATTGATCTAAAAACAGCTAGAAGCGCAGTTTATAACGCTAACAAAGCAGGAATTGAGACTGGTGCGTTTCTTATAATAGGTTATCCTGGGGAGAGTGAAGAGATGATGCTTAATACGATACATTTTGGAACAACTTTACCTCTAGATTATCTATCATTCACACTGCCTTATCCTATACCTGGGACGGGTTTATACGAGAAAGTAAAAGACGATCTGATAGAACCGAGGAAAGGTAGAATAAGGTTGATTGAACAGACTCTTGAATTTAAATCCCAATATTCAGAATTTAAACTAAAATTTGCAATACTTAAGGGAACTGTACAATTTAGAATTAGAAAACATTTTGGACAGGTTGGCTACGAATTATTTGGAAGACCATTTGAAAAGATCACTGATATACTTTTTAAAATGATGAAATAAGAAATTCAGTGGCTGGATGAGAACTATCAAGATAATTAGAAATCGTAGATTTATTCTAGTAACACTCAGTATAATTCTACAATTTACTCTCGCCGCGTTTCTAGGTCATCATTATGATATGGGTATCTTTTTCACTGTAGGTTATGCAGTATCGAATGGGAATTCACCTTATGGACTCTTTCCTGCAAGTATAATATTTGATAATCCAGCTTTCTTTGAAGAACTACCGGGAATAGGTTACCCCCCACCTTGGGCACTCTATCTTGGTTTAGTATATTCACTAGTCTATCAAACAACAAAGAACATATTTGTCTATAATCTGGCAATCAAACTTCCAATTATACTTG
This sequence comes from Candidatus Bathyarchaeota archaeon, assembly GCA_023144075.1. Lineage (GTDB taxonomy): Archaea > Thermoproteota > Bathyarchaeia > 40CM-2-53-6 > RBG-13-38-9 > RBG-13-38-9. The sequence goes on from JAGLGJ010000076.1 coordinate 1,581, forward strand.
GTAATATTGGATTAGCTTTCATTGTTGAGAGAATAGCATTTACTCAAAATATGAAAAGAGAAACCTGCAACAAAATGTTCTATTTTCTCCTTTTCAATCCTTTCATAATTTATGTATCAGCGGTTTGGGGTCAATTTGATTCTCTTGTTATCCTGATTACTATTTTAGCACTTAACGAGTTATATAATCATAAAATATTTTCTTCCGCACTTCTGATAGGGCTTTCTTCATCCTTGAAAATTCTTCCATTGATCCTCCTTCCAATGTTTATCATCTTTATCAAAAGAAATTATGATCTGAAATCAAATTTCAAATTCATTACAATGTTCTTTTCAGTTTTTATTTTACTTGCATATTCTCCATTTTTGATATTCAACTGGGATACATTGATAATTTTCAATAATGCAGATTTCCATTTTATCAGAGCAGGCGGGTTTACTCTTTTCAATATTTTTGATTTAATGTATGATCAAACCTTTCTTTTTGAAAATTTAGAGTTTCTAGGTTACTTATGGATTCCAGCATTGTTATTGACTTTATTTCATTTACATAAGACTAGACTCGATAATTATTTGGATCTGGTGAGATGGGCTTCTTCTTTATTTTTTGTTTTGATGCTGACTAGAAGTTGGGTATCTGAACAGAATATTGTATTGCTTATTCCATTAGTCTTGCTAATGACAGTATCAAACAATAATTGGTCTATGGCTCATTTTATTTGGATAATGCCTTTATTTTTCTCTTTTGTGAATACGAGTCCTTTTCAAATGTTTTTTTTGATCTCTTCTAAACCTATTGAATTCATAAAAGAATTCGATATATCATATAGGATTCCGCGATTGATGTTGAAATTTATCTTAGTTGTTGCTTGGCAAGTTGGAGGATGGATTTATGTTATCAGAACTTTTACTGTTCGGTCAAAATAGTATAATGAAAATACTTTTTCTATTTCTTATTTGTAGGTGCCTAAAGATTTTAAGTAGCGTAACTCGTTTAGAATGAATATGTCAATTGACATTTCTTTCAAGATTGGTGGAGAGGCTGGTCAAGGGCTTCAAACTATTGGATACATTCTTGCCAAAAGCTTGGCTAGAGGTGGTCTCTACGTCTTTACAAATCAAGATAATGAATCCAGAATCAGAGGTGGTCATAATTTTTATCAAATTAGAATTAGCGATAATAAAGTTGAGAACTTGACAGAGGAAATTCATGTCATAATTGCTCTGGATGAAAAAACGATTATCGAACATAAAGATGAATTGGTCAGAAATGGGGTAATAATATTTGATGGAGAAAAAATTAGTGTGAAAAAGTATGATGAGAATTTATTGAATGTCCCATTTGAGAGACTGGCCAAAGAGAAATCGGGCTCAACGAAGATGGCTAATTCTGTTGCTATAGGCGCTGCAATAAGTTTAGTGGGCTACGATCACTCTTTTTTGGAGAGTGTTTTAAAGGACGAATTTGGTTCAAAAGGAGCTGAAATTTCTGATAAAAATATTCAAGCTTCAAGAGCAGGCTTCAACTTTGTTTCAGAAAATGGAATTGGTGAATTCCCATATAGAGTTAAAAAAATTGGTGATAGTCAAGATTTCATATTTCTTAACGGAAATGAAGCTGTAGCTTCAGCTGCATTGTTATCAGGTTGCAAATTTGTTTCAGCTTATCCTATGAGTCCATCAACTTCTATACAACAATTCTTTGCATCAAAGATGAAGGATTACGGTGTGGTTTTTGAGCAGGCTGAAGATGAGATATCTGCTATCAATATGATCATTGGGGCTTCATTTGCTGGGGCTAGGTCTATGACGGCTACCTCTGGTGGTGGGTTCTCTTTAATGGTTGAAGGATTAAGCCTTGCCGGGATGACTGAGACACCTATTGTTATTGTTATTTGTGAAAGGCCAGGTCCTGCTACAGGTTTTCCAACTAGAACTGAGCAGGGTGAACTTGAGTTTGCGATCTATGCTGGTCATGGAGAGTTTCCAAGAGCTGTTTTTGCACCTGGAAATGTTGAACAAGCTTTCTATTTGACTTCGAAGGCTTTCAATTTGGCAGAGAAATATCAGATACCCGTGATCATACTATCAGATCAATATCTCGCCGACTCGTATTTTACTACAGAAAGATTCGATATTTCGTCTATAAAGGTCGATAGAGGCGAGTTCTTCACTGAATCTCAAGTTAAGAAGCTTGGAGAATACAAGAGACACCTGATTACAGAATCAGGAATTTCTCCTCGACTCTTTCCAGGTCAGAAATTAGGTTTAGTTGTGACAGACAGTGATGAACATACTGAAGACGGTCACATAACGGAACTTGCAGATGTGAAGATAAACAATGTCAATAAACGTTTTAGAAAATTAGAACTCTTAAAGAAAAATATTGGAACTCCATTTGTTTATGGTTCAAAGGATGCAGATACTCTTCTGATTGGTTGGGGTTCAACTTATGGAGCCCTAAAGGAAGCTACGAAGATCTTGAACGATCAAGGATCTAATGTTAAGATGCTGCATCTTAGCGAAATATGGCCATTCCCAGTTGAAGCCGTGAGAAATGAGTTAAAGATTCCAGACAAATCGATATCTGTCGAGAGTAATTCGACGGGACAAATGGCTCATCTTATACGGGCTGAGACGGGAATCGAGATTAACAAGAAGATTTTGAGATTTGATGGAAGGCCACTTACGCCTCAGTATATACTTAGAGAATTCAGGAAAGGTAGGTGAACAATTGTGGTAACATTAAAAGATTATGAGAATGGTGAGACGGCCTGGTGTCCAGGATGTGGAAACTTCGGTATACTTCAAGCTGTTAAGAAGGCTTTAGTGAAAGTTGGTTTAGAGCCGTATCAGGTCCTTATGGTCTCAGGTATTGGTCAAGCGGCTAAGCTTCCGCACTACATGAAATGTAATCTTTTCAATGGTCTTCATGGAAGAACGCTTCCAGTTGCAACTGGTGCAAAAATAGTCAATCCAAAATTGACGGTAATTGCTGTTAGTGGAGACGGGGATAGTTATAGTGAAGGTGGAAATCACTTTATGCATGCAATAAGAAGAAATATTGATGTTACTTATCTCGTTCATGATAATCAAATCTATGGATTAACTAAGGGTCAGGCTTCAGCTACCAGTGCGGAAGGATTTGTTACAAAGACTACCCCGATGGGAGCATTTTCTAAACCTCTTAATCCTATTGCTCTCGCAATATCACAGGGTATTTCATTTGTGGGACGCGGATTCTCCGGGGACATCGAACACCTCTCTACTCTAATTGCTGAAGCAATAGAGAATAGAGGTTTCAGTCTAGTAGATATCCTTCAACCATGTGTGATATTCAATCATGTAAATACATATCAATGGTATAGAAAAAGAATCTATAAGCTTGACAGTTCTTATGATCCAAAAGATAGAAATGCTGCATTCCAAAAAGCTCAGGAATGGGGAGAGAGAATTCCCATTGGTAAAATCTACACTCAAGATAGACTGACTTACATAGAACATGATCCAGAAATAGAAAGCAATCCAATAATCGAGCAGAAACACAGTCTAAATAATTTTAACAAGATTTTAGAGGACTTTAAAATTTGAATGATGGGAGAAGCTGACGGGGTCAAACTCCCGCCAGCTGAGAGATTCTTTGAATATTTGTCAGTAATATTTTTCCAAGTCGATTAATGAATGCTAATCGCAAACATTCCTTACTTTTACAGCACGCACTTTAGACTAAATTGATGGAGTGTTATAGTGGTTTGAGATGGTCGCCAACTCTTATGAAAGAGTTGTTTGCTCTCGCACTAGCTAGTACAACAATACGTTCTATCTTTTCTCTTACTGCCGATTCGACAAATTGTTGTCTATTATAATCTAATTCGGGATGGTCACGTACAATTCGATCTACTTCATTCATCATTGTACCAGGAATACGAATAGGTACTCTCTTATTGCTTGATAATGGTGAAATGCTGCTTATTGTTCTTGGCAAATATTATCACCTTTAATTTTTTTTCTATTTTATTTTTCGATTAACTCTTTGTACCATAGGTATCACATTTATGGATTCTTTAACTTCAAAAAATTATTCGAGGTGACAGAAATATAGATCATCTATGTTGACTAATTTTATGATGATGTTAGATGGAAATAAATTATGAAAATATTTTGAAAGTTAACAATAAAAATAT
>JAGLGJ010000077.1 GCA_023144075.1 Candidatus Bathyarchaeota archaeon
GGGTTTGTCATGGTAGAAATAGAAATTGGCAAAAATGCACCAATTTTCACTTTAACAGATATTAATTTAAAAAAGATATCACTAACGGATTTCGAGAACAAGATTGTCTTAGCTTTTTATCCTGGTGCATTCACGAGTGTTTGTACAAAGGAAATGTGTACCTTCAGAGACTCGCTGACAAAACTCAACGATCTGAAGGCACAAGTGATTGGAATAAGCGTTAATGATCCATTCTGCAACAAGGCTTTTTCTGAATTAAACGGTCTCAATTTTAATCTTTTAAGTGACTATTCTCGAGGGGTCGTAAAAATTTATGGAGTAGCAGTTGAAGATTTTGCTGGATTAAAAGGCTATACTGCAGCGAAACGTTCGATTTTCATTATAGACAGCAAAGGTATAGTGCGCTACAAATGGATTACAGAAGATCCTACAATAGAACCAAACTACGACGAAATCATGAGTGAGCTGGAGAAAATTTAATAATTCAATTGCATAACAACGTTATATTTATATCAATCAAGAACGGCTTACGCAACATTCATTCAAGATGATTGGGTATATGTTTTGACTGAAAATAAATCAGTGGTAGTGTATGGATGCTTTCATCCTAATTATGCTGAAGAGATAGAATATTTCAAGCAATGCAGAGTCTACGCCGTCCAGATAGAATCGACTTTACAATGTCAACAAGGCTGTCTATACTGTTACGCATCAAACGAAAGTGTTCCAATGAAAGAACTTCCAAAAGAACAGATAATTAGCGTCTTGGATTCGGCTGCGAAAATGGAAGTCCGAGCCATAGACTGGTTAGGGGGAGATCCATTACTTAGAAACGATTGGTATGATCTGATGGAATACGCCATCAAGAGTGGCTTAAAAAATAATGTCTGGACAAGTGGGCTTCCACTGGCAGATATGGAGTTAGCTAAGAAAGTTGTTAAAGTGACTGAAGGTGGATTTGTTTCAGTACATTTGGATAGTCTAAATGAAAATGTTTACACAAAGTTGCACACTGGTGATGCTCGGCAGAAGATTGAGACTATATTAAAAGGGGTTGATAATGTACAGTCGCTGGGCAAAAAACCTGAGAATATGATAAACTGCATAACTTTCACTAAACTCGTCGCAGGCGAGGATGTAAAAAATACGATTAACTATTTTTTTAGAAAGAAAGGTATGAGAACCTGCTTGACTCAAATGTGCGAAGCTGGTCTTGCTAAGGAACATTCAGAATGGATCCCTACTATTGAAGAGATAAGAGAAGCATGCGATTCAAGGGATGTAAGTAACTATTCAAAATCTCAACCTTCGATGAGCACGATGGACGTCAATAAGTTCTACTGTGGTGGAATGATTTGTGTAACAATAGATGGCGACGTAACACCATGTTCTGTAATTAGAAAAGGATTTGGCAATATTAGTGAGAAACCTCTAGAAAAAATAGTTGAAGAAAGCAAGGATCAACTACTTCTAACTCATTTGAGAAATCAGAAAAATATGCCAGGACATTGCAGCAGTTGTCAACATAATTCAGTTTGTTGGGGATGCAGAGCAACAGCATATTATGATAAAGGAGATATGTTGGCATCAGATCCAAGGTGCTGGATAAATCCCGATAATCTAAAATAGAATTGAATAATTTTTTATTACCATTCTTGTGAGTGGAACAAAAAATGAGTTTAGAAAAAGGTAAAAGATTAGACTTCAACATTGGAGATGTAAATGAAGTCTATGAAGGTCCTGTAGGTATTCTCTGGGAAATGCTGATGGGAGAACAAATTCACGTTGGCGGTGATAAAGAAACTGATGTTCTTGCACAAAAAGCAGGAATCGCAAAAGATAACGTAGTATTAGATATTTGCAGCGCTCTCGGGGGTCCAGCACGACATCTTGTAAAAAAATATGGATGTAAAGTGACAGGATTAGACGCTACACAAAAGATGATTAATGAAGCAATAAAAAGAACAGAAAAAGAAGGCCTAACTGATTCGATTACTCACAAACTAGGTAATGCCTTAGATATACCGTTCAAAGCAGGAAGTTTCGATATAGTGTGGGGTCAAGATGCTTGGTGCTATGTCTCTGATAAAGAAAGACTAATACAGGAATCATACCGAGTTTTGAAACTTCAAGGAATCATAGCTTTTACAGACTGGCTTCAAACAGGAAACATGTCTGCTGGAGAGTGGGAAGCTCTCAACAGTTTCATGGCATTCCCTTATATGGAAACCTTGGAAGGCTACGAAGAGTTAATGAAAAAGACAGGTTTCCAAATATTAGAGAAAGAAGACCTGAGCAAAGATTTCACTGAACATTGTCATCTTTACCAGAAAATGCTTCGAGAGAAATTAAAAGGTGGAATTCTAAAACAATACGGGGCTGAACTCTTTCAAGCTGCTGATGACGGCTTAGCAATGTGGGTAAAAGCAGCTGACGAAGGAAAAGTCGGACGTGGAAGGATCATAGGTAAGAAAGTCTGATCCATATCTAATTTTTTTAAGAATTTGGTAGCTTGGATTCCTAGGTGTAAATCCGAAACTGTCTGTCCTATTTTTTTTTCAGAAAAAACCATGGATAGTATATATTCCATTATGGATGCAATGGTTAATCCTTAACTTTGCAGGTCCAGGATCATGGATTGGACCAACTGTTCTCAAACAACTTCTCAGTGGTCCAACAACTGATTTGAATATTATTTTCCCTATTACATGGGTCAGTGCAGTTTTTTCCTTTTTTGTAATTCTTTTGTTACTATTCAAAAGAACTTCTGTATTGAATTCTTTTATGATAGCTTCAGTTTGTCCCTTTGGAGCTGCTTTCTTATTTGAATTCATATTCAGCATTGTTGCGATGATGGTTCATGGGCACCCTATTTTGCATGGTAATCCCTACTATATGGTTCTTGGAGTTTCTTGGTTAATTATGCCAATTTCTGGAATAGGATTTTGGTCAAGAAACAGAATTCTATCTGGTTCGATTGTAGTTTTTATCGTAGGATTCATAATCTGGATAATAATTGGTTTTCCAATATTATCAGGGTTTTCAAGTCTACTTCTTAACTACATTACCAAGATTGCTTCTTTTTCAATTATCACTTCTCTATTTATTGAGCGAGCGTGTTTAAAGAAAAAATAGGAAGAGGTTAAATTGATACTATTTTTTGTAGGCTACTACTGATAATATGAGTATTATTACCGTTATTACCAGAGGTGCTGAATATCTTAACCAATCTCCTGATGCTACTCCGATCATTATGATTCCGACGATTATTATCAGAAGAGACCACCAATATCCAAGCTTTGACATAGATATTCGTCTTCTGAGAGTTCCCCTGAGCCTCTCCGCCATCCCTATGAGTGCGAATGGAATGACTAAAATGTTGTATGAAGCCGTACCCCAATTTGCCCTTTCCCACGGTGACTCGGGTGGCATGTTTAACTCTGCAGGTTCCCCAAAGAGCACTCTAGTAAACCAGTAAATGAATGGCATATGTAATAGAAACAGGAAAGCAAAAGTCAAAAGATGTTTTTTGAGCCATCGCCTTGAACGGTGCTGGAAGAATAGTAATTCTTGTTTTTTTCCTCTCTCAGTTACTAGCAATAGTAGTATAATCAACAGTATAATGCCGACTATGTATGTGCTATGTGTGCCTGAAATCAATCCAGTTGATGTTGGAATTATCATAAAAGCTGAGATTGATGCTAAAAGGTCTGTAGACATTTTTTTTCCTTTGTAGGCTACTCCTATTGTTAGTAGGATGAGTGGATAAGCAAAGTTGTGAGCCCAACGAGCATCAAACAAGAAGAATACATACCATTGAAATACCCATAAATATAGCCAGATTAACCCCGTCAATATTAAGCCTGAGCCAATATCCATGGAGTTCTTCATTTTGCCCCAGAAATCTTTGGGTGGAGTTAGTTGAGCTTCAAGCATATCATGATGGACTATCTCATCAGCTCTAATGTCTTCCAAAAGTTTCTTTATTTTAGGTTCTCCTTCTTCTTCTGCGGTCTTCATATATTCAGTTAGACGTTTGATTGCGTCAGCCTCTACGTGTACATCACGTTGCAATAATTCCTCAGAGGTTTTTCCCGGCTGCTTGATTTGTTTTGGAATGACTGTAGGAATTCCACCTAAGCGTGCAACCTCCTTGGAACAATATTCAATATGAGTCATTTCATCCATAGAGAAATCTTCAAGAAGGTCAATCACTTTCGGGTCGTCAATCAAATAAGCATGTTGTTGATACTCAGTTACAGCTGCGATCTCCACAGCCACAAGATCATTCAAAGCCTCAATAAGCCGCTCTTTTACCAACTTTCATGATGCCCCTAATGGAGAATTCTTCTTAGATGATATCGCAGTTGATAATATATTTAATTTTAATTATTCTCTTCCTGCTAGAATGTCATCTATTTGGGGGAATGGAGGATCGGGTCCTGTTGATGTTATTTTTCCTGTAGGGCAGACATCATGGCAATAATCGCAAATCGTGCATATCGATGCTTTTTCAGGATAAAGTGTGATCTGTCTTTTTGTTCCTCTTCCAATGAATCCAATTACACTGTCCCATGTGGCCTCAATACAGCGACGTACACATAGGCCACAGAGTATACATTTTGTTGGTTCGATTGGTATTTTTGAGCGTAAATGGGATAGATCAGCATTATATTCGCTGGCTAGTTTACGCATTTCACCCTTAACATCTTCTCCAGCAGTAACTGAGGCGAGTTCAAGTATTGTCTTTCTTATCTTCTCTATTTTGGAGGATCTAGTTGTCACATTCAGATCTTTTTTGACTGGATAACAGCATGAAGCTACAATCTTTGTTTTTCCTTTCGCTTCGATTTCAACACTGCAAATTCGGCATGCTCCATAAGGTTCCAGATTTTTATGGTGACAAAGTGTGGGTATCTTGATACCCAGTTTCTCAGCTGCTTCGAGAATCGTCATATCTTCCTCTGCTTCAACCTCTTTTCCATCAATCTTTAAGGTCAGAGTCTTCATTGTGTTACACCTTTACGGATTGGTTTCATTCCTTTAGCTGGTTTTGAGGGGATGGATTCACCTGAAAGCTTCTCGACTGCATCAAATTTGCATACTTCATAACATATTCCGCATTTCTCACATTTTTCCTGATTGATCCAATGTACTTGATCCTTTTCACCTTCAATTGCTTTTGTTGGACATTCTCGAAGACAGATTAGACAAGCTTGACATTCTTTTGGATCAATGTAATAGTCTGTGAGAGATTTACAGACCTTTGCTATGCATTTTTTCTCTTTGATATGTTGATCCCATTCTTCGCTAAAATATTTCAGAGATGTCAAAATAGGATTAGTGGCAGTTGTACCCAATGCACATAATGAAGCATTCTCCATTGTCACAGAAATATCTTCAACTATTCCAATATCATCGTGTTCTCCTTTTCCTTCACAAATATTGCCAAGAATCTTAGATAGAACTCTCAATCCTTCACGGCAAGGAATACATTTTCCGCAGGATTCCTCTAATAGAAAATCCACAAAATATCTTGCGGAATCTACCATACAAGTATCCTCATCAATAACAACCATGCCTCCAGATCCCATCATGGAGCCGACCTTGTCTAACTCGTCAAAATCTACTTGGAGGTCAAGATACTTTTCGGGAATGAATCCCCCAGATGGGCCTCCAGTCTGAACGGCCTTGAACTTCTTGTC